>CALAZX010000001.1 GCA_937926555.1 uncultured Negativicutes bacterium
GTCTTCCCCATCGGCCCCAGCTATGAGCACACCGTGGAGCAGCTTTCCACCATCCCCGTCCGGGATCACCGGAGCGGTGAAGATTTCCACCTGGAGCTCACCGGCCTCATGAAGGAGAATATCCAGGCCCGGGACCGTGGCGCCAGACTGCTGGCAGGCCTGGCCGCGGCTTTTGGCGGCGGCTTCAGCTGCAACGCAAACAAAGCGGAGATCTCCGTGGGCTACGGCACCTTCTACGGCGATATCGCCGGCCTCCTGGCCCCCATCGGGGACCTGTGGAAACACCAGGTATACGCCCTGGGCCGTCACTTCAATGACCATGTGTTCCACCGGGAGGTGCTGCCGGAGGAGATTTTCACCGTGGCGCCCAGCGCGGAGCTGTCCCCCGAGCAGACCGTAGGCCTTCCAGGAGAACTGGGACAAAGCATCTCCCGGCGACATCCTGGAGCGGTATCTGGACGGCACCCTGGAGAAATTCCTGGGCTGCCGGCCCGGCATCGTGGCGGAACTCTTCCCCGACGGGAAAACCTTCTGCGAAGACCTGGAGCGCTGGTACCGGCAGTTCGCCGGACTGGCGGTGGCCAAACGGATCCAGGCTCCCCCGGTGCTCAGCGTCAGCCGCCGTGCTTACGGCTACGACTACCGTGAGGCCCAGCTCCCCATCTATTTCTCCCTGAAATACAAGGCGCTGAAAGAGAGACTCCTGGCGGAGGAATGACGCCGCGGACCATACTGCCGCAAAACTCCATTGCGCAGGCCGGAGCTGCGGTGAAGAAATAACGCCGCGGACGGCACTCACAATCCCATAAAAACACGATACCCCGGAAGAAGCATCCAGGATGCTCCCTCCGGGGTATTTCTCTGTCCGCTCCGTTCATGCCCGAAACGGTGCGGTATTCCGTTCAATCACAGTTCGATGGTTGCCGCTTTCGCCAGGGTCTCCCGGGCTTCGGCGATGATGCGTTCCACCACTTCTTTACAGGGCAGCACGTCGTTCAGCACGTTCAGGCTCTGGCCTGCCATGATGCTGCCGCCTTCGATGTCGCCCAGGGCCATGCCCGCACGGGTCTTGCCGGTGCCCATCTTGTCCAGTTCCTCAGTGGGAACGCCGGCCACCTCTTTCTCCAGG
Organism: uncultured Negativicutes bacterium; assembly: GCA_937926555.1. Taxonomy (GTDB): domain Bacteria; phylum Bacillota; class Negativicutes; order Acidaminococcales; family Acidaminococcaceae; genus Succiniclasticum. The sequence continues at coordinate 1,130 of CALAZX010000001.1, forward strand.
TATGCCGCGGTGAAATTGTTCTTCACGCCGCGTACCGCATGGCCGCGGGAGAAGCCGGTGACAACGCTGTCCGTGTCGGTGGCTTTCATGATCATCTCTTTCACGTTGGCCGGGCAGGGGCATTCCTCCGTCATCAGGAAGCGGGAGCCCATCTGCACGCCGTCGGCGCCCATGAGCATGGCCGCAGCCATAGCTCTGCCGTCGGAGATGCCGCCGGCCGCCATCACGGGGATGGGAAGCTCCTCACGGAGAATGTTGGACAGGAGCGCCATGGTGGTCTGAGTGCCCAGATGACCGCCGGCCTCCATGCCCTCGATGACCATGGCGTCCGCGCCGGAAGTGGCGATACGCCGTGCCAGTTTCACATTGGGCACTACGGGGATCACTTTCACGCCGGCCTCATGGAGCTGCTCAATCCAGGGTACCGGGTTGCCTGCGCCGGTGGTGACGAAAGCCACTTTCTCCCGGCAGATGATCTCCGCGATCTCTTTCACATTGGGGGCCATCAGCATGAGGTTCACGCCGAAAGGTTTATCCGTCAGGGTCTTCGCCTTGCGGATCTCCTCCTCCACCCAGTCGGTGTAGCGGCCACCGGTGCCGATGATGCCTGCGGCACCCGCGTTGGATACGGCTGCGGCCAGCACGGCATCTGTAGACCAGGCCATACCGCCCTGGATAATGGGATATTTCACGCCAAGCATTTCAGTAAATCTGTTTTTCATAATATCTCCTCCTTCTGAGATTTCTGCACTTAGTTCTCACACTACTATTATAACCAATGGAAAAAACTTTTCGAGAGGGTAATTGTGTATTTATCGTGAAAATTCCCCACCGGGACATATAACGCCCCATAACGTTCCGGATTCCAGCCATTCCTGCCGGACGCCAAACCACGTCCATCGCAGCTGCTGTCCTCTCCCGGTCA
>CALAZX010000002.1 GCA_937926555.1 uncultured Negativicutes bacterium
AATACGCGCACCGTTTCCCCAACCAGCTGTCCGGCGGCCAGCAGCAGCGTGTGGCACTGGCCCGCGCTCTGGTTGCGCAGCCCAGCTTGCTGCTCCTGGACGAGCCGCTGTCCAACCTGGACGCCAAGCTCCGTGAGAGCATGCGTTTCGAGATCTCCGCGATCCAGAAGGAACTGGGCATCACCGTCATTTACGTAACCCATGACCAGTCTGAGGCGATGACCATGAGTGACCGTATCGTTGTCATGTCCATGGGCAAAGTGCAGCAGATCGGCAAACCTTATGAAGTATACACCAAACCGGCCAACCAGATGGTTGCCGACTTCATCGGTCTGGTAAACTTCCTGCCGGCAGACGCCGCAGGCGACCGCCTGGTGATCCGCAACGCGGAGAACCTGTCCTTCCACAACGAGAAGGGCCTCACCGGCGAATGCATCGTGGCTGTACGTCCGGAGAACATCACCCTGTCCCGGGACGGCGGCATGGTGGAAGGTATCATGCACCACCGCTTCTACATGGGTGACAGCGTGGATTACCGCATCAAAGTGAAAGACCATTTCATCCGTGTCATCTGCAAAGGCGACGAATACGGCGTGTTCAACGACGGGGACAAAGTGTTCCTGAACTTCGAGAAAGTGATGTCTTTCGCGAAAGAGGACTGATAACGGCGTAAGCTGTTTCAAGACCCGGTCTGCTCCGGCAGGCCGGGTTTTCTTATGCCCGGATTTCAGGGAAGGGGATTCCGCTTTAAACTTGTTACGGCCTTTGCTATAATGGAACTATGATGAAAAAACTATTGGCAGTGCTGCTGACCCTCTGTCTCTTCTGTATCGCCGGCTGCGATTCACAGAAGGAGGAGGAAGGCAGAAAGGAAAAATCAATCAATATCTGCAGCAGTATGAACCGCGACCTGTCCAAGGCCCTGATTGAGGATTTCGCCAACCGGACCGGCATCCTGGTGGAGTTCGAGCCGCTGGCGCCCGCAGGGTTGCCCCAGAGACTGGACATGCTGGCCCGGAGCCGGTATGACGTGTGGATGGGCGGCACGGTGGAGGAGTACTATATGGCCGCGGAACGGCGCATGCTGGTCAGCGACCATCCCGCCGATGCCGCCAACCTGCCCTACCGCTATGTGGACAGGGACGGCCGCTGGCTGCCGCTGTGGACGGACCATATCGCCCTGGTTTCCAACAAACGGAACCTGCGGGTGATGGGGATCCGCGCGCCGAAACGCTGGGATGACCTGCTCCAGCCCGTGCTCTTCAAAGAGCTGGTGCTGGCCAGTCCCGAAGTGGGAGGATCCTCCTACGGCATGATCACCTCCATCTGGCAGCTCCAGGGGAGGGAGAAGGCGCTGCGGTTCGCCGGCCGTCTCCGGACCCAGAAACCGGAGTATGTGCCCACCGATGCCAAGGCCGCCTACCAGGTGTACCGGGGGACGAAGACGGTGGCCGTGCTGCCGCTGAAATATGCGCTGGCCCTGGAGAAGGAGCATCCCGACCTGTATGCCGCGCCGGTCCGGGAGGGGAACAAGGACCTGATCACCGCCGCCGCCATCCTGGACGTGGGACCCAACCGGGAGGCCGCACGGCGCTTCATGGCCTACCTGCTGTCCCCGGAGGCGGGACGCATCATGCAGGCACACGGCATCGTGCCCCTGACGGCGGAAGGGAGCACCCAGGATTTCTCGACGGAGAACGATGACGACCGCTATGTGATTCCCAAGGGGGACCTCCACTGGATGGCCGCCGCCAAGCAGCAGAACGTGAAAGAATGGCTCAACGCCCACTGACAGGCGGGATTTTGACACAATGACACTGAAAAGACAAAAAGAACCGTTAGAATGAGAGAAACGGCGAGAAGGAAAAGAAAAGGAAGGTAACACCGAGTGACCGATGTAAACCTGGAAAGAATCAAACATATCAAATGCTTCCTGTTCGACATGGACGGGACCATCAACCTGGGCATGAAACTGATTCCCGGCATGGAGGGCTTCTTCGACAAGCTCACCGCCGCCGGACGGCAGTATTACCTGCTGACCAACAACTCTTCCCGGGACCACGAGCATTATGTGAAGAAAATGACCGGAATGGGGGTGAAAGTGGAGAAGAAGGATGTGCTGATCTCCACAGACGCGTTCATCGACCTGATGCGGAAACGGAAACCGGGCGCCAGCCTGTTTGTGCTGGGAACGCCGGAACTGAAGACCGCTATCGCGGAGGCGGGGTTCAAGCTCACCGCCACGGTGGACGATCCGACAGACTATGTGGTGGTGGGGTTTGACCAGACCCTGAGCTATGAGACGCTGACCACCGCCTGCCGCATGATTGACAGGGGCGTGCCCTATGTGGCCACCCATCCGGATGTGCGCTGCCCCATCGAGGGCGGCGAGTTCATCCCCGACGCGGGCTCTTTCATCGCCTGCATCGAGACGGCTACCGGCAAGAAACCGCTGCTCATCGCGGGAAAACCTTTCGGCTACATGGTGGATACGGTGATGGAGCGGACCGGCTTCAAGAAAGAGGAGATCGCCATGGTGGGGGACCGGCTCTCCACGGACATCGCCTTCGGCACCAATAACGGCATCCTGTCCATTCTGGTGCTTACCGGCGAGGCCACTCTGGAAGATGTGAAAAACGGACCGGTGAAACCGGACATCATTCTCAGCCACGCCAATCAGATTTTGAATTATTTATGAACCGGCATGTATTTTCATAAGTAAGTTTTGGCTTATTTCTGAATATGTGCTATAATCCAGATGTAGTTTATATTAGCAGATTGCTAATATAATTTCACTAATTTGGGAGGAATTCACACATGAAAAAGTTGATTGTAACTCTGTTAACCGTTTTAACTCTGGCATTCAGCGCTAACTGCTTCGCAGCAGGCGTTGCCGGCGATTTCAGCAAACAGGAGAAAGCCGCTGATCTGCTGGTTTCCGCTCTGACCGGTGGTACCGCCACCTACACCCAGGTTTCCGGCAACTTCAACGCCGACCTGAAAAAAGCTTTCAACGAGCAGACCTTCGCTGAGATGCAGAAACAGGTTAAAGCACAGGTTGGCCGCATCAAAGACGCTACTTTCGTGGACTACAAGAAAGGCTTCGACCTGCAGAAAGGTTACAACGGCGTTTCCGAAATGATCTACATCGGCAAAGTAGGCGGCAACAAATACGCACAGATCAACGTACTGTTCGGTGAGGAAAAAGGCAAACCGGCTATCGTTAACTTCGTAATCAACCCCTTCGAAGTGAACCCCCAGCCCGCAAAATAATCACCGCAGGAACAGCCGCGGAAATGTTAGGGATTTCTCGTGACTGAGCTATGTTTCACGTGAAACATTCAACTGAAACAGCAAGCCCGTATCTTCTTGGAAGATACGGGCTTTTTTATGCCTATGAAGTTGTGTGTCGTGATTTCTCAGTCCGCGGGGATGAAGCGGAAGGGAGTCCCGTTGGCTATCAGGGGCAGCCTGTCCAGGCAGTCCTCCCGGACACGGCCGGCGATGTTGCTTCTGGCATCCGCCGGGAGGGGACGGAGGAGAATCTGCATTTCTCCTTTGTACCGTCCGTAGTTCTCATTGTCCAGGATGATGGTTCCCGGAGGGAGAATTCCCACGCCGGTATGTTCCGGCAGGATCATCTCGCTTTTCAGGAGATTCCGCGCTTCCTCCACCCGGATCACTTCCGCCGCTTTATCTTTCCTGTTGAAAAGTTTCCTGTCCAGCAGGTGGGAAAGAAACGGGGAGGTGATGGAAACCGGGAGGATAACCTCTGAAATCGGCGCCTCAGAATCGCTGCTGAGGAGATTTCCGGACACATCCAATGGCAATATGTGCGATGTGGCCGAATTGCGCTCAGAAACGATTGTGAGCTCTTTCGGGGTGGGCAGGCTGTCGGAGAAGAAGGCAGAGTCTGTTTTCAGACCGGCCAGTTCCTCCAGCGCTGTCTCCGGCTTTTCGCGGCGGTGCCGTTCCAGGGTGGGGAGTCCTTCCCGGAGGGGACTTCTTTTTCTCAGGCTGCCAGGAATGAAAGCGCCGGTCCGGATGGCATATTTCTCCAGGAGCAGATTCTGCCGCAGCAGGAAATCCTCCGCCAGACCGGTATGGGGTCTGGGATAGAAATTGTGGAGGGCGTCGATATTGCCGAAATCGGCGCCGGCCATCCGGAGGGCTTCCAGGAAATCCGCCCGGATGGTGGAGGCGTTCAGCTGGACCGGCATCTCCCGGGAGAATTCCGCGATGGTATCCACAGGGATGCCGAAGTCGAAACGGACCCGGTGGATGTGCTGTTCCCGCAGAGCCTTGGGAGTGAGCTCCTCCAGCCGGAGAATCGCGCAGGTGGCGGGGGACACGTCGGAGATGATCTCCATGCCCGCCTCCTCCGCGGTGGCGAAAAGTCCGGCGGCCTCCCGGTGGAGCCGTTCCGGATCGCTTTCCGGAATCTGCAGGGAGGTGAAGACACGGGTGTAGCCCAGTTCCGCTGCCTGCCGCAGCAGCTCCAGGTTCTCTTCCGGGCTGTTGTCCAGGCCCGGATACAGGGATATGCCGAGTTTCATGGTTCCGCTCATGCCGCTTCCTCCGCATCCTCCGTCTCTTCCGGCGGGTCGTCGAAGCCGATGATCCAGGTGGCGATGAAGCCGCCCAGATAGGCGATGCCCAGACCGGCCAGGTACATGGGGATGTCATTGGTGGCCGCCGCCAGGGGCAGTCCGGAGATACCCATGGCGTAGGCTCCGATATGCTGGTAGGCCTGCCATGCGCCGCCGCAGGCTCCGCCGAAGCAGGCGCCCAGGAACGGACGGCCCAGAGGCAGGGTGACACCGTAGATCAGGGGTTCGCCGATGCCCAGGAGTCCTACCGGCAGGGCGCTGAGGATGGTCTGGCGCAGGGAGGCGTTCTTCGTTTTCAGGAGTACAGCCACCGAGGCGCCAATCTGGCCGCAGCCGGCCATGGCGATGATGGGGAGCAGCAGCGTCATGCCGATGGTGGAGAGCATGTCCGCATGGATGGGGACGATGCCGTGGTGGATGCCCGCCATCACCACCGGCAGGAAGATGCCGCCCAGGACGAAGCCAGTGAAGGCGCCGCCGTTGCGGATGGCGTGAATGGTGGCCTGGCCGATGGCGTCAGAGAGGATGCCGCCTACCGGCTGGATGACGAAGAGGATGGCCATCGCCACGATGAGCACCGTCAGCAGGGGCGTCAGGAACAGCTCCAGCATCTCGGGCACCCGCTTGCGCACCTGTCTCTCGATGAAGGCCGTGAAGGCGCCGGCCAGGATGGCCGCGAAGACGCCGCCACGTCCGGGGATCAGAGGAGCTCCGAAGAGGGTGATCTCCGCCAGTCCCGGGGCAGACAGCAGCGCTGCCATGACGCCGCCCAGGATGGGGGTGCCGCCGAACTCACGGGCGGCATAGAGACCCACGAAGGCGTTCAGCACCCAGAACACCACACTGCCGGTGACCCGGAGGTACTGGATGAAAGGCTGTGCCGCCAGGGAGGGGTCGATCTTCACCGCCAGGCTGGTGATGCCGGTGATCAGGCCGCAGGCGATGAATGCGGGAATCAGCGGGATGAAGAGATGGGCAATCTTGTGGAGCAGCGCCTTGCCCTGGGAGGCGTTCTTGGCCCGGATGGCCTGGTGGAGCGCCTTACCGTCGCCGACTTTCGCCTTTTTCGCCAGTTCGGTGACGCTGGTCCTGCCCTGCCCGTTTCCGTCCTCCGGTGCAGGTGTGTCTTTACTTCCGTCTTGCGGGGAAGCGGGGGATTTTTTCCCTTCCGCCTGTCCGTCAGCGGAACCGTGTCCCGCAGTGGAACTTTCTGCTATTGCCGCTTCTCCGGCGGGTTCCTCCGCCAGCAGGGCTTTCAGCTCGCGGGCCACGTTGCCGGCCTTGCCGGGGCCCAGTACCAGATGGACTTCGGACTGGCTGAGGATGACGCCTTTGACACCCTCCATTCCGGTGAAATCCTTCTTGGTCACGTTCACTTTTCTCACTTCCATCCGCAGCCGGGTCATGCAGTTGAAGGCTTTGATGATGTTGTCCCGGCCTACTTTGTCAATGATCTGACGGGCCAGTTCCTGGTTTGTCATGGGGACAGTCCTTTCCGATGCGTGATTTCTTACTATTATCTATGTTCTGATCTATGCTTGTTATACTTGGATCGATGTTTTTTCGCATGTTGCTTTACATGTAACCTTTGCGGCGATGTCGGGAATCCCTCTCCGTCTCAATCCTGCAGGGACCGGAGGGCTTTCTTGAGGAAGCCGCCGTGCTCTTTGAGGATCCGGTCCGCCTCCTCATAGGGGACGCCGCCCAGGTGCATGAAGATGGCGGTCTTGGCGTTGCCCCGGGCTTCCTCCAGGAGACGGCCGGCGGTATCGTAGTCGCAGTCCGTCACGGTCATCACCATGCGGCGGGCTCTGGCCTGGAGTTTCCGGTTAGTGCACTGCACATCTACCATCAGGTTGTTGTAGACCTTGCCGGAGAGGATCATGGCGCCGGTAGAAATCATGTTGAGGATCAGCTTCTGGGCCGTTCCCGCTTTCATGCGGGTGGAGCCGGTGAGCACCTCGGGGCCGGTGACGGCGATCAGCGGCAGGTCGCTGTGGTCCGCTACTTCCGGTTCCCGGCTGCAGGTGACGGAGACCGTGTAGGCTCCCTTCTCACGGGCGTAGTCCAGGGCGCCCAGCACATAGGGGGTGCGGCCGGAGGCGGTGAGACCCACCACCACGTCCAGGTTGGTGACCTTCTCCGCCTCCAGGTCCTTCCGGCCCTGTTCCAGCGAGTCCTCCACGCCTTCACGGGCGCGGAAGATGGCTTCCGTGCCGCCGGCGATGATGCCCTTCACCAGTTCCGGGTCCGTGCCGAAGGTGGGCGGGCATTCCGCCGCGTCCAGTACGCCCAGCCGGCCGGAGGTGCCGGAGCCCACATAGAGGAGCCGGCCGCCATGGGTCAGGCGCCGGGCGATGGCCGACATGGCCCGGGCGATGTCGGGGAGAATCTTCCCGATGGCTTTGGGAACCTCCTCGTCCTCCCGGTTGATCATCCGGGCGATCTCCAGGGCGGATGCCTCGTCCAGACGCTGTGTCCGGGGATTGCTCTGTTCCGTGGTGATCCGTTCCAGCCGGATGTCACGGCCGTCGTCGGGACGGCGGTCCGCCGCGGATGTTCTCTCCGCCGGATTCATCTTGTTCTGTGTATTGTTGTCAGGCATAAGAATCCCTCTTTTCTCAAGTATGATGCCGTTATCGCGGGTACTTTCGTGATTGCCGCCGGGCCGCGGAAGCGGTTCCCGGACCGGGGACAGAAGTGCCGGATATCCCGCTGCGCCCTTGTCCGCCGCGAGTGGCCGGAAGCCCTCTGTAAAGCCCTGTATAGGCTCATTATAGAACAAATTGAACAGTTTTGCCACATTGACAGAACCGGGTGGATGTATTATAGTAGTATTAAATAGGAACAATAAGTTAACCGTGGATAAAATCGCGGAACTGCAGAGGATAAGACAGCAGTGGATCTGCATCGATGCAGCGGATGAGATTGCGTTGCCGGAGCGGATGAAATCGCGGTGCTGCTGACAATGGAAGACAGGAGGAGAGACCGTGGAACTGGTTGACAAACTAAAATATTTCGGCCTTACGGGACAGGAGGCCACCATCTATCTGACCCTGATGGGCAGCGAGGGGATGACGGGTTACGAGGCGGCCAAGACCACCGGCATCTCCCGCTCCAACACCTATACCGCCCTGGCGGGTCTGGTGGACAAGGGAGCGTCCTATGTGATGGAGGGCAAGGTGACCATCTATACCGCCGTGCCCCTGGATGAGTTCTGCAAGAACCGGATCCGCAAGATGGAGACGCTGCGGGATGAGATGCTCCAGGAGCTGCCGGTGGTGCGCCGGGCGGTGGAGGGCTACTTCACCATCAGCGGGGCGGAGCGGATCATGGACAAGATGAAGAACATGATCGACGGCGCCGCGGCCCGTGTCTATGTGGCGGCCTCGCAGCCGGTGCTGGAGGAGATCCGGCCGGAGCTGGAGGAGGCGGTGGCCCGGCACCTGAAAGTGGTGGTCATCGCCGCGCCGGGCTTCAAGCTGCCGGGAGCCATCATCCATTACGGACAGCGGGACAACACCCAGATCCGCCTCATCTCCGACTCGGCCACGGTGCTGACGGGAGACCTGAAGGACGGGGCGGACGCCACCTGTCTGTACTCCAGCAAACAGAACCTGGTGGATCTGTTCAAGGAGACACTGAAAAACGAGATCACGCTGATTCAGCTGACCGCTGATAGAGAAGGAAAGGAGCAGTAACATGAGTGAGAAAATACCGTTTGTGACCCGGGATCGGGTGGAGGAGATCGCAGCCACCTATCCCACACCGTTCTATCTGTATGACGAGCAGGGCATCCGGGAGAAGGCCCGTCTGGTGAACAAGGCCTTCAGCTGGAACAAGGGCTTTAAGGAGTATTTCGCCGTGAAGGCCACTCCCAACCCCTTCCTGCTGCAGATCCTCAAGGAGGAGGGCTGCGGTGTGGACTGCTCCTCTCTCACCGAGCTGGAGATGAGCCATGCGGTGGGCTTCGGGAGCCATGACATTATGTTCAGCTCCAACGAGACTCCGGTGGCCGACATGCAACTGGCCAAGAAGCTGGACGCCATCATCAACCTGGACGACATCACCCATATCGATTTCCTGGAGGATGTGGCCGGACTGCCGGAGACCATCTGCTGCCGTTTCAATCCCGGCGGCCATTTCATGCTGGAGAACAGCATCATGGACAATCCCGGGGATTCCAAGTACGGCATGACCCGTGAGCAGATCGAGGAGGCCTTCCTCATCCTGAAAGACCGGGGCTGCAAGAACTTCGGCATCCACGCCTTCTTGGCGTCCAACACGGTGACCAACGAGTACTATCCGGAACTGGCCCGGCAGCTGTTCACCCTGGCGGTGGAGCTGAAAGAGGCCACCGGCGTGCACATCGGCTTCATCAATCTCAGCGGAGGCGTAGGCGTGGCCTACCGGCCGGAAGAGACGGACAACGACATCATGGCCATCGGCGAAGGGGTGCGCAAAGTCTTCGACGAGGTGCTGGTCCCCGCAGGCATGGGGGATGTGGCCATCTTCACGGAGATGGGCCGCTTCATGCTGGCGCCCCATGGCGCGCTGATCACCCAGGCCATCCATGAGAAGCACACCTACAAGGAATATATCGGCGTGGACGCCTGCGCCGCCAATCTGATGCGCCCGGCCATCTACGGCTCCTACCACCATATCACGGTGCTGGGCAAGGAGAACGCGCCGGTGGACTGCCGCTACGACGTGGTGGGCGGTCTCTGCGAGAACAACGACAAGTTCGCCATCGACCGGGAGCTGCCCTGCATCGACCGGGGAGACTACCTCTTCATCCACGACGCAGGCGCCCACGGTTTCGCCATGGGCTATAACTACAACGGCAAACTGCGCAGCGCCGAGCTGCTGCTGCAGCCGGACGGATCCGTGAAGCTGATCCGCCGGGCGGAGACTCCGAAGGACTATTTCGCCACCTTCGACTTCACCGACGAGTTTCCTGAACTGAAAACCTTCTGATACATAAATATAGAAAACAAAAATAAAAAAAGAAGGTATGGGATACACGGCCGACCGTATCCCCGCGAAGAGGCCGGATGAGGGGAGAAGCCCGTCAGCATATGCTGGCGGGCTTTTCGTTTTGCTTGTTTTTTTTGAAAGCGTGAAAAACAATATCAGTAAGAACGTTACAGGCAAGTAGTATAAATTTGCAAAAACAACAATAAGCTGATATACTGGGTGCATATCTTTTATATTACAGAAGAAAACCGTTTTTTCAGGGGTAAATAATGGGCCTGGTTTGCCAAAAACCGGGGTCATTTATTTTTATGTAAAAAAAACGCCGGTGCAGCGAAGAAGGGGGATATGGAAACGGGTCGCACGGCAGCGTTGGCTGCGCTCAGGGTTAAAGTATTTGTTTGAGAGAGGAAAGAGAATAACATGATGAAAAGATTCAGCAAGGAGCTGGGCTCCTGCATTATCGGCATTACCGCCGCGGGGATTCTCCTGAATCCCGTGTCTGTGTTTGCGGACCAGACTGATGAACTCACCGATGACATTCCTTTGTACACTCTGGAAGAGCTGGTAGTCACCGCCAAACGGGTGGATCCCCGGAGCATCTACCAGGAGAACGCCAATATCACGGTGATCAGCCAGAAGAAGATTGAGCAGATGCATTACCAGAATGTGGAGGAGGCGCTGCGTACCGTTCCCGGTATCGACTTCCTCAACTACGGCCTGCAGGGTTACAACCTGAACAGTATCCGGATCAACGGTAGTGATGACGTCATCCTGCTGGTGGACGGTGTCCGGGCATCCGCTACGGGCATGGGCAACCTGGCCGAGCTTTCCATGGCCACCAACATGAGCAACATCGAGCGCATCGAGATTCTCCGCGGCGCCAATGCGGTACGCTTCGGCAGTGACGCCAAGGGCGGTGTCATCAACATCGTCACCAAGAAAGGCCGTGGCGTGAGAACCAACCTCACCGTGGCCGGCGGCTTCTATGAGAGGGAGCAGTACAAACTGGCCCACGAGGGCGGCAAGAAGAACATCCATTACCGTGTCTACGGCGAGAAATACCGCCAGGGTGACACCCGTGACGGTCACGGCGTGATCACTCCCGGTTCCACCGACTACAAGAACGTGGGCCTGAAAGTGGACGCGCAGGTGGGCGACAAGGCCGCTGTGGGCGTGAACTGGAACGAGCAGAAGAACAACTTCTCCTTCTACGACTGGATCTACGGCCAGGACTGCGTGGGCCGTTTCGACAGCCGTGAGTGGAACGTGAGCCTGGTCTACGACTTCGACGACAAGAACTACAGCACCGTCAGCTACCGGTACAACAACTACGACCATCATGCGCAGCAGTACTGGCTGTACAACGCGCTGTGGGAGTTCTTCACCCATAAATACGACACCCGTGCCCTCCGGACCCAGATGGTCCACACCTTCGACGACCACCATGTGGTGGCTGTGGGCTACGAGGACACCCGCACCAAGACCGGCACCAGCACCAAGTTCCCGGTGAAAGCGGCTTTCCTGACCCACGAATGGACCTTCGACGACAAGTGGGATCTGAACTGGGGCATGCGTTACGACAAGGTGGACACCGACTACAACGAAATCGATTCCCGTGTGTCCAAGAGCATCAACATCGGCCACCGCTTCGACAAGAAGAACAAGATGTACGCCTCCTACAACGACTACATGGTGATGCCCTCTATCTGGGAGCTGAACGTGCGCTTTGAGGAGAAGGAGCATCTGAACCTGGAGACGGGCAAGAACTACGAAGTGGGCTACACCCATGACTTCGACCCCACCTCCGTGATCACCGCCCACTACTTCCACCGCCAGTCCGAGGATGCGGCGGGCTTCAACTCCTTCCAGAAGAAATTCACCAACTTCGACGAGAAATCTTCCGGCTGGGACGTGAAGTACAACAAACGGTTCGGTGACAGCCTGACCCTGGGCCTGGGCGTATCCCGGATCAGCATGGACGTGACCAACGACGCCTCCTACGGCGGACTGCCCGGCATCATGCGCGGCTACCTGCCGAAATGGACCACCAACGTGACCCTGGAGTACGAGAAGGACAAATGGGAAGTGGGCCTGGACGGCAGACGCTTCCTGGACCGTGCCGGCAAGCAGTTCGACGAGAGAGGCTGGCCCACCAGCAACTACTGGGTATGGAACCTGGGCCTGAACTACAAGCCCGACAGCCGCACCAAGGTGTTCATGAAAGTGAACAACCTCTTCGACCAGTACTATGCGGAGCAGACCCAGGTCATCTGGGGCATCCATCCCAACCGCGACCCGAAACAGTGGTACGCGATGCCGGGACGCAACATCATGGTCGGCATGGAATACCAGTTCTGAGGGTAGAAGGAGGATAACATGAGATATATCGCAAAACACAAGAAACTGTTGACCGCGCTGCTGTCCCTGCAGCTGGCCACCGGCATCTTCGCCGGCAGCGTGCAGGCGGCGCCGGATTTCATCATCAGCGGCAGCGACGAGACGGACACCACGTTCGCGGGCCACAAGGCGTACGGCCAGGATTACTTCTGCAAGAAGAATGACGAGGGGACCTATGTGCCCGACACGGAGTGGAAACACGAGGGCGCCATCATCATGGGCATGAAAGAGGTCACCGGCTCCCAGCACAAATATATTTTCGACCGGCTGGAGGAAGGCTTCATCCTGCCCACCTACCTGGACCTGAACACCATGGAGGACCACTGGGCCCCCACCATGATCACCGGCACCGGCCCCAGCGGTCTGGTGCCCGGCCGTGCAGGCTATGAGGAGATGGCGGCCATCATCCGCAAAGCCATCGAGGAAGCTCCCGGCGAGACCCTCCAGGAGAAGGTGGTGGCTTTCCAGAAGGCGGGGAAAGTGCCTCCCGAGCTGAAGACCGGCAAGATGGTCATGATCAACATCGAGCAGGGGGATGACAAGGCCAACTGCTACAGCGACATCCGCTGGGGCGTGACTCCTGTGAAGCCCAACTACGGCAACGTGAAAGTGGGACGGCTGGGCGTATGGCAGCCCATGGACTGGGGCGACCGCACCTATTATGTGGACGAGAGCGGCCAGCTGGACGCCAATATCGCCCACAAGACCATGCTCCGCGTGATGCCCAACGGCAGATTGATGGTCATGGGCAACCTGAACATCCCCCAGAAGCGGAAGGCCCAGGGCGGCGGTCCCATCACCGAGGCGATCCTCTACACCGACTCTCTGGAAATGGCCGAGGGCAGCAAGGTGAACCTGTCCTACCTGAACACTACCGGACTGAACCCCCGTGTGAACCAGTACGCCTACGACAAACACGCCAGGTTCCAGCACGGCCGTCTCCAGGATCCGACTGACAGCCAGCTGGCCCGGGACCTGGTGATCAACAAGGCTGTTCTGGACAAGGACACTGTCTTCCGGCTGGGCGTCTACAAGCGGATTGACACCGCCGGCTCCGTGTCCACCGGCATGGACTCCGGCATCAGACGCTCCGACGGCGTGTGGATCCGGGAAGCGGAAGCTAAGAACAAAGGCGAAGGCCCCAACATGATCTACATCGAGTTGGGCTATGTGCCGGAGATGGGCGAGAAGGTCACCGGCAACATCACCCGCAGCGAGAGTTCCGGCGAGGTGAACGAGATCTTCGGCATCCTCCACGGCGGCGAGAACTTCGAGGTGGAAGGCCGGGCCACCCGTGCCGAGGGCATCTTCAGCGAATACCTGGTGACCCCCGTCATCAAGAAGCTGAATCCCTTCGATGACAACAACCAGTACTTCCTCACCAAGGAGGGTCCCCAGGGCAGAGCCTGGGAGCTGAACGGTTACTCCTACGAGATCGTGGGCACCTCCGAGGGCGGCAAGACGGCCCAGGACAACGCCGTTGTCACCAACAACCTGTGGAAATACGGCCAGCGGAACCTGTTCAAACGCACCGGCGGCCTGAACAACCTGGGCAACATTGGCGAGCGGAAGAAGGAGAACTTCTGGACGGAGGCCCGTCATGAGAAATTCACCAGCGCTTCCGACTACGGCCGCGACGTGGACCAGCACCTGAACACCTTCCAGATCGGCTACGACCGCCTGGTACGGGACAACTTCCGCAACGGCAAGATCTATGCCGGCCTCTATGCGGACCACACCACCGGCAGCAGCACCACCCTCACCGGTGGCGGTGATCAGAAGGCCACCGGCGTGGGTCTGTACGGCACCTGGAAAGGCGACCGGGGCCACTACATCGACGTGGCGCTGATGTACAGCCGCCTGGACAACGACTACCACTTCCTCCAGGACCGGGGCGAGACCAAATCCCGGGTGAAGGGCGACTTCAATACCAACGCCTACGGCATCGGCACCCAGTACGGCTACCGCAAGGCGCTGAAGGACGGCTGGTACGTTGAACCCCAGCTCACCGCTTTCGCCGGCACCGTGAAGGGCTGCGACTACGAGCTGAAATCCGATGACGGACGCCAGCAGAAACTGAAGCAGAACGACTTCAACAGCATCACCGCCAGAGCCGGCCTCTATGTGGGCAAGGACTTCCAGGGCCGCGGCGAGCTGTACCTGGGCGCTTTCGCCGGCCATGACTACACCAAGGACATGGAGATCAGCGTGGACTACTTCAACCAGTACACCAACAACCTGGGCGAGACCGTGACTACCAGCGTCCGTGACAAGGTGGATATGCACGACACCGAGGACACCTGGTATGAGCTGAACCTGGGCGGCAAGTACGATATCACAGACGACATGAATGTGTATCTGAACTACCGCAAGACCCTGGGCAGCAGCATCGGCAACACCTGGATGGTCAACGGCGGCATGCAGTGGCAGTTCTGATCCGCTGAAAAAGATTTATGGCAGCAAGGCATGACGGACACCCGGCGGCAATGATGGCCGGATGAGCCGGAATGGAGTTCTGCCGGACAAGCTATAACTGTAATATAAGAAAACCGTTCCTGCGTGGAAATGACGCGGGAACGGTTTTTATTGCCCGGGCAATAAGTGGATGCTTGAAGGAGGTCTTTCGGCATCCGGTGAAAGGCAATGAAAAATCCCCCGCCCGCAATGTGCGGATGGGGGATTGTCTGTCTCTAGAAGTCGCCGTAGACAGTGCTGTGGGGAGCCTGTATGTCCTCACCCATGGATTTCACCTCTTCGGCGTTCTCCGTCTTGGTGAGGATGTAGAGGTAGTCGCCCTGGCGCAGGACGGTCTCGCCGTCAGGCACCAGCTGGTCGGGACCGCGTTTCACGTCCACCAGCAGGCAGCAGTGGGGCCACTTGATATCCCGGACCCGTTTGTTCTCCAGGATGCTGCCGCTGCACACGGGCACCTCGATGATGTCCCGCTCGTCTTTCACCATGTTCTCCGGGGGAGCAGTGCGGTTCTCCAGCTGTTTCACCAGCAGGGCCTCGTAGATAGGCTGCCCGCCCAGCATCTCGGCGATCACATAGGCGATGGCGGAGGCGATGGCCAGTACCATCATGTGGTCGAAGCTGCCGGTCATCTCCATGATCAGGACGGTGCCCGTGATGGGGGCCCGCACCGAGGCGGAGAAGAAGGCGGCCATGGCGATGATGATGATATTGGGCAGCTGCTCCGGCAGGATCAGTCCCAGGGCGATGAGGCCGTTGGCGCAGAGGCTGCCGGTAAGGGCGCCCAGCACCAGCATGGGCAGGAAGAAGCCGCCGGGGACGCCGCAACCGTAGCTGACCAGGGTGAAGAGGAACTTGCCCACAATCAGCAGCACCAGCAGCTTGCTGGGGAAGGACTGGAGGGCCAGCTCGTTCACCAGGATGTTGCCGCCGCCCAGGACCTGGGGGAGGACAAAACCCAGCACACCGGATACCAGCAGGGCGAACGCCACTTTGCTGTACCCGTTGGGGAAGATGGACAGCTTGTAGAACCGTCCCACGTTCAGAAGTCCCTTGTTGAAGATGACCCCGGCCACGCCGGCGATGATGGCGGTGAGGATGGGGAAGAGGATATGGTAGTCCAGAGCCAGGGGCTGCAGTCCGTAGAAACTGAAGATGGTGGCCCGGCCGAAAAGTATCCGGGAGATGAAGGTGGCTGTCAGCGCCGCCGCCATGGCGGGGAGCAGAACCACGGCGGAGAAGTTCCGGTGGAGCTCCTCCAGAGCGAAGATCACACCGGCCAGAGGAGCGTTGAAAGCCGTGGCCAGACCTGCGCTGGCACCGCTGGTGATGAGGTAGCGCTCCTCCATCCGGGTCCGTCCCAGGAATCGGCTGATGCCCTGTGCGGCCACCGCGCCAATCTGGATCGAGGGGCCCTCGCGGCCCAGGGACAGGCCGGCGCCCAGACCGATGACACCGCCGCTGAGCTTCACCCAGAGGATGCGGAACCAGTTCATCCGCATGAGCCCCAGGATGACGCCTTTCACCTGGGGAATGCCGCTTCCCGAGGCCATGGGCTCATGGTGTGAGATGCGGTACAGCACGTAGGCCACCACCAGCAGTCCTGCGAACCAGAGGAAGGAGTAGTGGGGCTCGTTGTTCTCCAGGAAGGCGAAGGCCTGTATGCGCCATTCCTCCGCCTCGGTGAGGAGGTAGCGGAAGAGGCTGATGATGAGGCCGGAGAAGACACCCACCAGGATGCCCTCCCAGAACAGGGTGATCTGGAATTTCTTCCAGTTGTTCAGGGAGTTGTAGGTCTTCATCACCTGGGAGGTGCTCTGGTGTTTCCGGTTCTTGTTAAGTTGGAATGTATGTCGAAGCCGTTCAGTGAGATTCGCGAATTTCATGATTGGTCCTTTTCTCCATCAGACAGACGGGGTCATATATTGTTCCGGTAATGTTGGGATACGGTTGTGTTACCGTGTTCTTACAGATTCTCCATAATAAATATTATATCACATCCGGGAAACCCCGTATATTTGCGGAGGGAAAAAACGGGCAGGGCGGAAAACGGCGGCAAATCCGATGGAAACAGGGGAAATGCGGAAAAAGACGGAAAGAAGACAGAAAAACGGAAGATTATGATATAATAGGTAACGATAATGCGGAGGAGGACGGATAACATGAGGACAATCGCCAGGAACGTGCGGGTGGAGCAGGTCATCGAGAAGAGCCGCTTCATCTGCACGCTGCGCAAGGTCTCCTCGGAGGAGGAGGCCCAGGCGTTCATCAAAGAGATAAAGAAGGAGTTCTGGGACGCCACTCACAACTGCAGCGCCTATCTGGTGGACGACCGGAGCCAGCGCTCCAGTGACGACGGGGAGCCTTCCGGCACCGCGGGCGTGCCTATGCTGGGCGTGCTCCAGAGCCGGGAGCTGACCGGGACGGCCGCCGTGGTGACACGGTATTTCGGCGGCATCAAGCTGGGTGCCGGCGGACTGGTGCGAGCCTATTCCGGCAGCGTGGCCCAGGCGGTGGAGGAGGCCGGACTGGCCGAGATCATCCCGGTGGGGGACTACACCTTCCACTGCGGCATGGCGGAATCCGGCAAAATCATGAATCTGCTGTTCCAGCAGGACATCTTCGAGATCGCCGACACCCTGTACGGCACCGAGGTCACTTTCCTCCTGCGGATGCCCGAGCGGCGCAAGGAGGAGGCGGAGGCCTGGCTCACGGACACACTGCAGCGGGAGACGGAACTGGAGAAAGTGGGCGGAAGCCTGGAGGAATGCCCCATTTGACGTAAATGATATAATAAAGGTAGGCTTTTAATAAACCCGTCAAACGGGAACCTGAAAGGTGGTTTATCATGAAAAAAGTTTTCCTTGTTGTAATGAGTCTGATGTGTCTGTTCCTGTGGGGCTGCGGCGGTAAGGACGCGGCCAACGCCGGAGGGGAGAAGAAAGTGCAGGTTGTGGCCAGCTTCTTCCCCATGGCTGAATTCGCCAAGAACGTGGGCGGACAGCATGTGGATGTGACCACACTGATCGCCGACGGCGTGGAGCCCCATGACTGGGAACCCACCGCCAAAGACCTGTCCAAGATCAAAGATGCGGATATCTTCGTCTACAACGGCATCGTGGAGCCCTGGGCCCCCAAGGCCGCTGAGAGCCTGGATCCCAAGAAAGTGGAAGTGGTGGAGGCCGGCAAAGCGCTGATCGAAGCCGCAGGCAAGAACGACCCCCATGTATGGGTGAGCCCCAAAGAGGCCGCCGGTGAAGTGAAAGTCATCACCGAAGCCCTGATCAAGAAGGATCCGGCCCACAAAGCCGATTACGAGAAGAACAGCAAGGCCTACCTGGATAAACTGGCCCAGCTGGACAAAGAGCTGAAGGAAGTGGCCTCCACGGCGAAACGGAAAGAGTTCGTCACCACCCACGCCGCTTTCAACTACCTGGCCCACGACTACGGTCTGGTGCAGGTGGCAGCCATGGGCATCAGCCCGGACGCGGAGCCGGCTCCCGCCGACCTGACCCGTCTGGTGAACCTGGTGAAAGACAAGAAAATCAAATACGTCTTCTTTGAGGAACTGGTAAGCCCGAAAGTTTCCGAGACCATCGCCGAGGCCGCAGGCGCCAAGACCATGGTGCTCAGCCCGCTGGAAGGCCTCAGCACCGAGCAGCGCAAGGCCGGTGAGGACTATATCAGCGTGATGAAGCAGAACATCGCCAACCTGAAGAAGGCGCTGAACGAATAACAGGAACAACAGCAGAAACAGAGGAAAGAAATAAAGACCGGAAACAAAGACCGGGAATGAAGAACTGAATCAATGAAGAGACAGGGGGATGGCGGCAGCGTCATCCCTCAATAACAGGAGAAAGGCAGAGCGTATGAACATCATCCAAGTAGAGAATCTGGGATTCAATTTCGGGGAAGGCTGGATTTTCCGGAACCTGAACCTGGAGATCGCACAGGGGGACTTCGTGGCCGTCATCGGCGCCAACGGTGCCGGCAAGAGCACACTCCTCCGGCTGATCGCCAACATCCTCAATCCCACGGAAGGCGGCATTTCCCTGTACGGGAAGCGGCTCTCCGAATTCAGGGAGTGGGGGAAGATCGGCTATGTGCCCCAGAATCCCGGCCGGCAGCAGCGGAACTTCCCCATCTCGGTGCGGGAAGTGGTGAAGCTGGGCCGTCTGGACGGACGGAGCATGTTCAAGCGTTTCAGCCAGGAGGATGAGGCCGCCGTGGAGCGGATCATCCACCGTTTCTCCCTGGAGGAGATCCAGGGCCGCAAGATCGGTGAGCTCTCCGGCGGCCAGCAGCAGCGGGTGTTCCTGGCACGGGCCATGGTCAACGACCCGGAGCTGCTTCTCCTGGACGAGCCGGCCACCG
This sequence comes from uncultured Negativicutes bacterium, assembly GCA_937926555.1. GTDB lineage: Bacteria > Bacillota > Negativicutes > Acidaminococcales > Acidaminococcaceae > Succiniclasticum. The sequence goes on from CALAZX010000002.1 coordinate 18,831, forward strand.
GTGTGGACCCGGACGCCAAGGTGGAGCTGTACCGGCTGCTGGGCGATCTGAACCGGGAAGGCGGCAAGACCATCGTCATGGTGTCCCATGACCTGGAGCTGGCCGCCCGGTACGCCAGAAGCGCCCTCTGCCTGGACCAGGGGATCTGCTTCTGGGGCGGAGTGCAGGAGGCCCTGTGCCACCGTCACAAGCATGGTTATTTCTACCGCTGACAGGCGGCGGTGCGGCGTGCCGACATACAGCGCATCACTGTGCGGCGGACCGTCATACAGAAGAACGGCGCGGGGCCGAGCCCCGCATAAGATAGAACAATACAGCTCCCATGGGAGCGGAAGAGAAAAGTGAGGATTTGCCGGATGGAAATGTTTACGATGGATTTTATGGTACGGGCCTGGCTGGCCGGGATTGTCATGGCGGTGATATGTCCGCTGATCGGCAGTTTCCTGGTGCTGCGTCATCAGTCCATGATTGGTGACGGGCTGGGACATATCGCCTTCGCCGGTGTGGCGGGCGGCGCCCTGATGGGCTTCCAGCCTGTGCTGGCGGCCGCGGTGGTGACGGTGTTCGGCGCCGTGGTCATCGAGAAGGTGCGGACCACACTGAAGGATTTCTCCGACATGATCCTGGCCATCTTCTTCTATGCCGGCATCGGCCTGGCGGTGATCTTCACCAGCCTGAACCATACCGGCGGCTTCAGTCTCAGCAGCTTCCTCTTCGGCAGCCTGATGACCATCTCCGGGGAGGACCTGTATATCGTGGCGGCCCTGGGGCTGTTCACCATCCTCTTCGTGGCGGTGCTGTACCGGCCTCTCCAGTACCTGGCCTTCGACGAGACGTCGGCCAAGGTGGCGGGGCTTCCCATCGACGCGCTGAACCTGTGGCTCAGCGTGCTGACGGCACTGACCGTGGCACTGTCCATGCGGATTGTGGGCATCCTGCTGGTATCGGCCATGATGGTCATCCCGGTAGCCTGCTCCCTGCAGTCGGCAAAGAGCTTCTCCGGCACCATCTTCGGCGGTATCGCGTATGCCCTGTTCTCCGTGGTGGTGGGGATGATCCTCTCCTACGAGCTGAACCTGGCTCCCGGCGGCACCATCGTCATGGTGGGCACCGCCTGCTTCATTGTCAGCCTGGTGCGGCGTCTCTGCGGCGGCAGGAAATAAGAGAAAAGTTTCACGTGAAACAAAACGGGAAGGCGACTTCCCGTTTTTTGTTTGCCGTTTTTTCTTTTTTGGGGAAAAGCGGGGGCTTCCGTTTTGTGCTAAAATAGAAAGAGTAATGGAGGTTAACACAACATGAAAGCTGATTTGCATATACACACCACCGCCTCCGACGGCACCTGGGACCCCCGGCAGCTCATCGGGGAACTGGGCAGGGCGGGCATCGGTGTTTTCGCCGTCACGGACCATGACTCCACCGCCAATGTGGCGGAGGCCATGGAGCTGGCACGGGGTGCGGGTTTGAAGTGCATCCCCGGCGTGGAGCTGAACTCCACCAAGGACGGGCACAACTACCATATCCTGGGCTACGGCATGGACCTGGAATCCCCGGCGCTGCGGGAGCTTTGCCGGCACAATATCGGACTGCTGGAGCAGAAGGACGACGACAGCATCCGGGTGCTCATCGAGAAGGGGGAGAACCTCTCCATGGAGGAGTTCCACCGGTATGAGTACGACCGCCACCGTGGCGGATGGAAGGCCCTGGCCTACCTCATCGACAAAGGCATCTGCCGGGACGTGAACGAGTTCTTCCAGCGGATCTTCACCGCGGAGAACCATCTGGGCTTCCCGGAGTTCCCCTCGGTGGCGGAAGTGGTGGATGTGATCCACCGGGCCGGCGGACTGGCCATCTGCGCCCATGTGGCCAGCGATTTCCACGGGGCGGGGCTGGAGGAGTGCATGCCCCGGATGCGGGAGGAGGACCTGGACGGGTTCGAGTGCTTCCACTGCAACCATTCCCCGGAGAACAGCCTGAAGCTGGAGGAGTACTGCCGCAGGCAGGGGCTCTGCATCACCGGCGGCAGCGACTGCCACGGCAGCTTCGTGCCCAGCCGCCATCTGGGCGTCCCCGCCGTGGAGGCAGAGCGGCTGCGGCTGCCGGGACTGCTGTGAGCCGCGGCGGAGAAGGCGCGGACCGCAACGGAAAAGACACAGACTGATGATAGAATGGTCCGGAAGCGGAGGACGGGATGTCCGGACGCAGGAAGAGGACAGCGTATTCTATCGATATAAAGAGAAAACAGGCGATATCCGGAGGGATTGCGGGACAACTGCTCCATGACAACGGATATCCGCCGGAAAAGCAGAAGGAGAGAGTATCATGACAAAATCCACCGTTTATTTCACCGACTTCCATGTTCCCTATGGCGGCAGATCCCTGCCGGAGAAGCTGGAGTTCCTGCTGAAGAAGGCCGGCATGGAGACCATCGACTTCAAGAACAAGTTCGTGGCCATCAAGATGCATTTCGGCGAGGCCGGCAACCTGGCCTATCTGCGCCCCAACTACGCCAAAGTGGTGGTGGACCTGGTGAAGGCATGCGGCGGCAAGCCTTTCCTCACGGACTGCAACACCTTGTATGTAGGATCCCGCAAGGAGGCCCTGGAGCATCTGGACACCGCCTATACCAACGGTTTCAATCCCTTCTGCACCGGCTGCCATGTGATCATCGCCGACGGCCTGAAGGGCACCGATGAGGCCTATCTGCCTGTCCGCGGCGGCGAGCTGGTGAAGGAGGCCAAAGTGGGCCGGGCCATTGCGGATGCGGACATCATCATCTCCCTGAACCATTTCAAGGGCCATGAGTCCGCCGGTTTCGGCGGCGCCCTGAAGAATATCGGCATGGGCGGCGGCAGCCGTGCCGGCAAGATGGAGCAGCACAGCAACAGCAAGGTGAAGGTCAACCAGGAGGACTGCGTGGGCTGCGGCAAGTGCGCCGGAATCTGCGCCCATGACGTGCCGGTGATCGAGAACGGCAAGAGCTATATCGACGCCGAGCGCTGTGTGGGCTGCGGCAGATGTCTGGGCCTGTGTCCCACCGACGCCATCACCCCGCTGGAGTGGGGCTCCGTCATCTCCCTGAACAAGAAGATGGCGGAATACACCGCGGCCATCGTGGACGGCAAACCCCATTTCCACATCAGCCTCATCGTGGATGTGTCCCCCTACTGCGACTGCCACAAGGAGAACGACATCCCCATTGTGCCGGATATCGGCATGCTGGCGTCCTTCGACCCGGTGGCCCTGGACCAGGCCTGCGCCGATCTGGTGAACAAGGCCGAGCCCATGCCCGGCTCCGAGCTGTACAAGAACCTGCAGAAGGACCCGGAAGGCACCTGTGGACATGACCATTTCCACAACACCACTCCGAAATCCGAGTGGAAGACCTGCCTGGCCCATGCGGAGAAGCTGGGCGTAGGCACCCGTGAGTACGAGCTGGTGAGAGTGTGAGCGGAGAGAGGGACGGACAGATGCAGGCATTGGCAGGAATCAAGGTAGTGGATTTTTCCCGGTGGCTGCCGGGACAGTATACCGGCATGGTGCTGGGCGACTACGGCGCGGACGTGATCAAGGTGGAGGCTCCGGAAGGGGACCCCAACCGCGGTTTCGCACCGCTCCTGGCTGATAAAATGAGCAGCTGGAACCTGGCACTGAACCGGAACAAGCGGGGCGTGACCCTGAACCTGAGGACGGAGGAGGGCCGGGAGTTCCTGAAGAAGCTCCTGGCGGAGGCGGACGTGTTCCTGGAAGGCTTCCGTCCCGGCTATCTGGCCGCCAAGGGCCTGGGCTGGGAGGATATCCGGAAAATCAATCCCCGGCTGGTCTACTGCTCCATGACAGGCTTCGGCCAGGACGGCAAGTACCGTCATCAGCCGGCTCACGACCTGAACATCATCGGGCTGTCCGGCATGAACTTCCTCACGGACCGGCAGGAGCCGGCCATCAGCGAGGTCCAGGTATCCGCCATTGGCAGCGGTCTCAACGCGGTGAGCGCCATCTCCATGGCCCTCTTCGCCCGGGAGCGTACCGGGGAGGGGCAGCATATCGACGTGAACCTCTACGACACGGCCCTGGGGATGCAGGTTGTCTCCATCGCCTCGGTGCTGGGTTGCCGGCGCACCGGCGACACGCCTTTCGGACGCCGCGCCCACTATTATGACGTGTATCCCACGAAGGACGGGCGGCATATCAGCGTGGGCACCATCGAGCCCAAGTTCTGGGCCCGTTTCTGCCGGCTGGCGGGGATGCCGGAGCTGGAGAGCCGCCAGTACGATTTCGCCGCGGAGGAGGAGCTCAGTGCCATCGTCCGCAAGAAGATCGGGGAGAAGACCCTGGACCAGTGGATGGAACTGCTGGGCAGCGGGGATTTCTGCGTGACCCCGGTGCGGACCGTGGACGAGGCTCTGGACAGCGAGATGACGGCGGAATCCGGCATGCTGGAGATCCGGCAGGAGGACATCGGTCCGGTGACCTACCTGAAGCCGGCCATGAAGCTTTCAGGCACCCCTGGCGGCATCCGCTTCCGGGCACCCTATCCCGGCGAGCATACCGATGTGGTGCTCCGGGAGCTGGGCTATACGGAGGAGCGGATCGCCGCGCTCCGGGAGAAAGGCGCCATCTGAGCGGCGCATAAGGATAACGGGCGAAACAACAGATAGGAAACAATAGGAAAGAACGGATGACAGGAGGGACAGACATGAGGGGAATCGGCACATGGTTGCGGAAGATACTGCCTCTGGCGCTGTGCCTCCTTTTATTCTGCGGCGGGACGGTAGCCATGCCCGTCGTGGCGGAGGCCGGGCTCATCGGCCAGGAGGAGGAGATCCGCCTGGGCAAAGCGGCGGCGGAGCAGATCGAGGCCCGGTACGGCCTGGTCCGTGACCCGTCGGTGACGGACCGGGTGGAGCGGATCGGACAGAGCCTGGCGGCGGTGTCCGGACGCAAGGACCTGAAATACACCTTCAAGGTGCTGAACACGGAGGACGTGAACGCGCTGGCCTGCCCCGGCGGCTATATCTTCGTGTTCAAGGGGCTGCTGGACTACATGCCCAGCGACGCGGAGCTGGCCGGGGTCCTGGGCCATGAGATCGGCCATGTGGTCCACCGGCACACGGTGAAGCAGATCGAGCAGAACATGTGGACGGGGCTGGCCGCCATGATCGCGGGCATCGCCTCCGGCCGGGGCGACATGATCGCCGCGGCTTCCGTGGTGTCCGACGCCCTGCTGGCCGGCTACGGCCGGGCGGACGAGAGCGGGGCGGACCGGCCCGGCGTCCAGTATACGGTGAAAGCCGGATACAGCCCCTACGCCATGGTGGTGACGCTGGGCAAGCTCCACGACATGGCGGAGGAGTACGGAAACCCGGGCTACGGCCTGTTCAGCACCCATCCGGAGCCGGAGGAGCGGCTGAAGAAGATCGGCCGCCTCATGGACCGTCTGAAAGGACTGCCCACGGTGGAGACCGGAGAGGACGGCAGCGCCACCGTGGTGGACGGCACCTGGCGCTACACGGTGAAGGAGCCGGCGGGGGAGACCTCGGCCACCTACCGGGCGGACCTGCTGGCGGGCTCCCTCTACATGGTGCGGCAGCGGGGTAAAATCTACCCCGAGCGCTTCATCGTCTATGACCGTGGCGACGAGGCCGTGATCTATTACGACGACCTGGAGCTTCTCATCATCTATCCCCGGGATGCCGGCGGACGGCAGGTGGGACGCTACGCCAACGGGCAGGCGGCCATCTTCCGCAAGTGGGCGGAAGGTGTGAACGCGGGGGAGATCCCCGGCGTGGCCAAAGCGGCGAAGAAGTCAGGGACGGAGGATGCGGCGGCTGTGAAGTCCGCGAAGCCGGGAAAGAATGCCGGCAAGGCCGTCAGCAAGGCGGAAGAAGCGAAGAAGGACGTCAAGGCCGCCAAGGTCACCAAGAACGCGGATGTGGCGGAGAAATCAGTGAGCGCGGCAAGAGACCGCGAGGAGAAGGGGAGATAGGAACCGTGGAGAACAAGATGACAGAGGAGAAGGAGTACCTGGACGAGGTGGATGAGGCGGGAGAGCCCACCGGCAGGAAGTTCGGCCGGGGGAAGGTGCACCGCGAGGGCATCCGCCACCGCACGTCCCATGTGTGGCTGGTGCGGAAGCGTGGCGGGGAGCTCCAGGTGCTGCTCCAGCGGCGCAGCGACGACAAGGACTCCTTCCCCGGCTGCTACGACATCTCCAGCGCCGGCCATATCCCGGCGGGCATGGGGTTCGTCCCCTCCGCCCTGAAGGAGCTGGAGGAGGAGATCGGTGTGACAGCGGAGGCGGATAGCCTCCATCTCTGCGGACAGCGCCATTTCCGCTATGACGGTGACTTCTATGGCGTCCCGTTCCATGACAACCAGGTGACCAATGTGTACTGGATGTATCTGGACCGGGAGCCGGAAGGGTTCCGCATCCAGAAGGAGGAGCTGTCGGAGGTCCGGTGGTTCCCCCTGGAGAACCTGGTGGATCATGTGGAAGGACGGGGCCTGCAGCACTGCCTGATACCGGAAGAGGTGGAGCTGGTGCGGCGGACCGTGCTGCAATCCCCGGAACTGCTCCCCTGATTGTGGGGACGGGAGGACGGATGTCACAGAAGAGACAGGTTTTCGGTGAAAACGGCGGATTTGCGGAAAAGAAACAGGAAAAACAGGGAATCTGTTTACAAAAGTATTTCTCCGTGGTACTATTTCAGTAAAATCAACATGTTTCAACAGGAATTTCTGGCGACAGACCATGAGACTGCTAAGGAGGCAACAGCATGAATTATGCATTATGGGATTTTTTGAAAGATGTGAAGTCCGACAAGTTCGAATGGGTGGAGCTCTCCCATTCCCTGAACAATAAAAGCCCGTTCTGGAGCGGCATCCCCGACGGTTCCGTAGCGTTGGGCGAGACGGTGTTCGACTGGGGCAACGAGATGCTGGAGTGTCAGATCCAGACCTTCAAATTCCCGGGACAGTTCGGCACCCATATCGACTTCCCCGGCCATTTCGTGAAAGACGCGCCGCTGTCCGAGGAGTTCGGCGCCAACGAGCTGATGTTCCCACTGTGCGTCATCGACATCTCCGGCAAGGTGAAGGAGGATGTGGAGTACGCTGTCACCGTGGATGACATCAAAGAGTACGAGGCCAAGTACGGTCCGATTCCCGACGGCGCTTTCGTGGCACTGCGCAGCGACTGGTACAAGAACTGGCCCGACATGAAGAAACTGGCCAACAGCGGTCCGGACGGCAGCGAGCACTGCCCCGGCTGGTCCCTGGAAGCCCTGAGATACATCTACGAGACCCGTAACGCCGCAGCCAACGGCCATGAGACCCTGGACACCGACTCCAGCCGCGTAGCCGCGGAAGCCGGCGACCTGGCCTGCGAGCGCTATGTGCTCAGCAAGAACAAGCTGCAGATCGAAGTGATGGCCAACCTGGACAAAGTGGCTCCCGCAGGGGCGCTGCTCATCGCCGCATGGCCCCGTATCGAAGGCGCCACCGGCCTGCCCGCCAGAGTGTACGCCATCAGCCCCAAGGGCGAGATCGAGGGCGGCATCATCTCCGCCAACTGGTTCGGCAAATAAGTTTGCGGACCGGAAACGGAAAGAGCATAACAGAAGAACGGAATATCCCCACGGCGGGATGGAGAGCACCGGAGGAATCCGGTGCTCTTTTTTGTTTCACGTGAAACATCCGTGGTAGAAAACGGCGCAGTTCCGGGAAGCGGGGCGGACCAGGCGGCGGAAAATGGCGCAGTTCCGGGAAGCGGGGCGGATCGGGCGGCGAAAACACCGTGATGCCGGAATTTCCGTCCAGTCTTCAGGATATATGACGCAAAACAGAATTTGGTCATATTTAAAGGAGTTTTGACAGGGAATCCCGAATTATACAGTAGGACTTGTTTTGGATTTCTGAGCAAGGCTCATAGAAGAAAATCATAGAGAAAGAGGCGAAAGCGATGACAACGGTGAAGAAATGGGTTTACGGTTTCCATGAGGGTAATGCGGACATGCGGGAACTTCTGGGGGGCAAGGGCGCCAATCTGGCCGAGATGACCAATCTGGGCCTGCCGATACCCCAGGGTTTCACCATCACCACGGAGGCCTGCAACAACTATTACGCGTCCGCGAGAAAGATCTCCGATGAGATCCAGCGGCAGATTTTCCAGGCCATGCGCTGGCTGGAGAAGGAGACCGGCAAGATCTTCGGCGACAACCAGGATCCGCTGCTGGTATCCGTCCGAAGCGGTGCGAGGGCTTCCATGCCGGGCATGATGGACACCATCCTGAACCTGGGGCTCAACGACGTTTCCGTGGAAGGGTTCGCGAAAAAGACGGGGAATCCCCGTTTTGCATACGATTCCTACCGCCGTTTCATCCAGATGTTCGCCGATGTGGTGATGGAGATCCCCAAAGCGGATTTCGAGAAGATCATCGACGAGATCAAGGAGAAGAAAGGCGTCAGATACGACATCGACCTGGATGCGGAGGACATGAAGGATCTGGTACGCCGCTTCAAGGAGGTCTACAGGACCGCCAGAGGGGAGAGCTTCCCCCAGGAGCCGGCGGTGCAGCTGATGGAGGCCGTGAAGGCGGTGTTCCGGTCCTGGGACAACCCCCGCGCCATCGTCTACCGCCGCATGAACGACATCCCCGGCAGCTGGGGCACCGCGGTGAACGTGCAGACCATGGTCTTCGGCAACATGGGCGAGACCTCCGGCACCGGCGTTGCCTTCACGCGGAATCCGGCCACCGGCGAGAAGGGCATCTTCGGCGAGTATCTCATCGATGCCCAGGGCGAGGACGTGGTGGCTGGCATCCGCACGCCCCATCCCATCGCCAGGATGGAGGAGGAGCTCCCCAGCTGCTACGGCGAGTTCATCAAACTGGCCCACAAGCTGGAGAACCATTACCGTGACATGCAGGACATGGAGTTCACCGTCCAGGAGGGCAAGCTCTACTTTCTCCAGACCCGTAACGGCAAGCGGACGGCCCAGGCGGCCATCAAGATCGCCTGCGACCTGGTGGACGAGGGGATGATAACGCCGGAGGAGGCCGTGATGCGTATCGACGCCAAGACCCTGGACCAGGTGCTGCATCCCATGTTCGACGAGAAGGCGCTGAAGAAGGCTGTCCCCCTGGGGCATGGTCTTCCCGCATCCCCGGGCAGCGCCGCGGGCAAGGTGTACTTCACGGCGGATGACGCCAAGAAGGCAGCGGCCAACGGGGAACGTGTCATCCTGGTGCGCCTGGAGACATCCCCGGAGGATATCGAGGGCATGCACGCGGCACGGGGCATCCTCACCGCCCGTGGCGGCATGACATCCCACGCCGCCGTGGTGGCCAGAGGCATGGGTACCTGCTGTGTCTCCGGCTGCAACGACCTGAAAGTGGATGAGGAGAAGAAGGTCTTCCTGCTGAAAGGCAAGGAGTACCACGAGGGGGATTTCATCTCCCTGGACGGCACCAGCGGCAACATCTATGAGGGCGACCTGCCCGTGGTGGACGCCGAGATCAGCGGCGATTTCGGCTGCATCATGCGCTGGGCGGACCAGTACCGCAAGATGCAGGTGCGGACCAACGCGGACACCCCCGAGGATGCGGAGAACGCCGTGCGGCTGGGTGCCGAGGGAATCGGCCTCTGCCGTACGGAGCACATGTTCTTCAATCCCGAGCGGATTGGCAAGTTCCGCCGGATGATTCTCTCCGACACACTGGAGGAGCGGGAGGACGCCCTGCGCGAGCTGATCCCCTTCCAGCGTGACGACTTCACCGACATGTACGAGGCTCTCCGGGGCCGGCCCATGACCATCCGGTATCTGGACCCGCCGCTGCACGAGTTCCTGCCCAAGACGGAGAAGGAGATGCACCAGCTGGCCGACCAGATGGGCATGACCTTCGAGCATGTGCGGGGTCGCTGCAAGGAGCTCCACGAGTTCAACCCCATGATGGGCCTCCGGGGCTGCCGGCTCAGCGTCATCTATCCGGAGATCTGCAGGATGCAGACCCGGGCCATCATCGAGGCGGCCATCGCCGTGAAACGGAAATACAACTATGACATCGTGCCGGAGATCATGGTGCCGCTGGTAGGCGAGCGGAAAGAGCTGCTCTATGTGAAGAACATTATCGTCCAGACCGCGGAGAAAGTCATGCGGGAACAGGGCTACTACCTGAACTACAAGGTGGGTACCATGATCGAGATCCCCCGTGCGGCGCTGCTGGCGGACGAGATCGCCAAGGAGGCGGATTTCTTCTCCTTCGGCACCAACGACCTGACCCAGATGACCTTCGGCTTCTCCCGGGACGACGCGGGGCTTTTCCTGGACAAATACTACGAGGACAAGATCTACGAGTCCGACCCCTTCAGCCGCCTGGACCAGGGCGGAGTGGGACAGCTGATGGAGATGGCTGTGAGCAAGGGCCGGAGCGAGAACCCCATGCTCCATTGCGGCATCTGCGGCGAGCATGGCGGCGACCCCAGCTCCGTGGCCTTCTGCCAGACCCTGGGACTGAACTATGTGTCCTGCTCTCCCTACCGCGTGCCCATCGCACGGCTGGCTGCGGCACAGGCCGCTATCACCCTGCGTCAGAAACGGTGAGGCGGGACCTGCCGTCACCGTAGATGGCAGGGAATGACCGGATGGACCCGGCATGCAACAGCATAAGAAATATACGAGAACATAAAAGAACGTAAGACAGCATAAGACAACATAAAAACAGCCTCTGCCCCTTTCCGTGTGGAAGGGACGGAGGCTGTT
>CALAZX010000003.1 GCA_937926555.1 uncultured Negativicutes bacterium
CATGACCCTGGCCGCATTCGAGGGCCGCACCGTGGTGGAGACGGAGGACCTGAAAACCGCCGCCCGCCTCGCACTGCCGCACCGCATGCGCCGCCGTCCCTTCGAGGAGGGTGGACTGGACCTGGCACAGGTCAACGAGATCCTGGACCGGAACTGACTGTCCGGAACCCGGCAAAGGGAATTCCGGGAAATCCGGCAACCGGAAGCGGGGCGCGAAGAGCGGAGGGCGGAGAGAACGCCACCAGGCGCAAGACGCGAAAAGACAATCACAAGAAATAGAACGCAATCCCAGCATGGAGCAGACAGCCGTCCGCTTCATGCTTTTTTATTCCCCGCTATGGCAGGAAATGTGCCCGTCCTATGTGAAATGTCAAAAAAATTTGTAACCGGAGGCAACTCTATGATACAATAACACAATGCGAAGAAATCTGTTATCGATTAAAAAAGATTCGACATAACAACTATTATTTGTGAGTACATGGAGACTAAAGATATGTATCGTCATTTTCTGCATTATTACAAGCCTTATTCGGCCACGCTGCTGCTGGTCATCGTAGGCTCCTTCATCTCGTCCGGACTGGACCTGGTTTTCCCCATGATGGTCCGGGAGATCATCAGCGACGCCCTGCCCAACGGGAACATCCCGCTGCTGCTGGAGCTGTCCGGCATCCTGCTGCTGCTGTATCTCATCAGCTATGTGGTGATGTACCAGGTGGATTACCGGGGCCGCACCATGAGCATCATGATGGAGAACGACATGCGCCGTGACATGTTCCGCCATTTCCAGGACATGTCCTTCAGCTTTTTCGACAACACCAAGACGGGGCAGCTGATCTCCCGGCTCACCAGCGATATCTCCGAAATCGGCGAGCTGGCCTTCCGGGGACCCCATGACGCCATTGTCTGTGGGTTCACCATGGCGGGCACGATTTTCATGCTGCTGTATCTGAACCTGCCCCTGGGCCTCCTGATCACTTCGCTGCTGCTGCTGAAGACCTGGCATGCGGTGTCCATCAACCGCAAGATGAAACGGGCTTTCCGGGAGAACCGGAAAAGGAACGGGGAGATGACCGCCCACGCCACGGAAGCCATCAACGGCATCCGCATCGTGAAGTCCTTCGCCCAGGAGGATGTGGAGGAACGGCGCTTCATGAAGCAGTCCGGTTCCGTCATGTCCATCCGCCGGGAGAGCTACCGGCTGCTGGCCCGCTTCTCCAGCTCTGTCAACTTCTTCACCAACATCACCAACCTGGTGGTGCTGATCGCAGGCGGTTTCATGATTTCCTGGGGGAAGATCACCCTCAGCGACTTCATCGCCTACCTGTTATATGTGGCGCTGTTCATGCGTCCCCTGTACCGTCTCACTGTTTTCATGGAGATGGCGCTTCGGGGTATGGCCGGTTTCGGCCGGTTCGAGGAGATGATGGCTATCAAGCCTACCATCGTGGATGCTCCCGATGCGCTGGACTGCCCTCATTTCAAAGGACAGATCGAGTTCCGGAATGTGGTCTTCGGCTATGATCCGGAGCGTCCGGTGCTGAAAGATTTCAGCCTCACCATCAATCCCGGCGAGACCGTGGCTTTTGTTGGCGAGACCGGCGCGGGCAAGACCACCGTTTCCAGCATGCTCATGCGTTTCTACGAGCCCCAGTCCGGGCAGATCCTGATTGACGGCCTGGATATCCAGAAGCTGCGGCAGCGTGATTTCCGCCGCCAGATCGGCATGGTGCAGCAGGATGTGTTCCTGTTCTCCGACTCCGTCCGGGAGAATATCGCCTACGGCGAGCCGGACGCCACCGACGCCAAAGTGGAGGAGGCCGCCAGACTGGCCGCCGCCGACGAGTTCGTGGAGGCTCTGCCCCAGCGTTACAATACGGAGATCGGCGAGCGTGGCGTGAAACTGTCCGGTGGACAGAAGCAGCGCATCGCCATCGCCAGAGTGTTCCTGAAAAATCCTCCCATCGTCATTTTCGACGAGGCCACCTCGGCGCTGGACAACAAGACGGAGGTCCTCATCCAGCAGTCACTGGAGAACCTGTCGAAGAACCGCACCACCCTGGTGATCGCCCACCGTCTCTCCACCGTGCAGAACGCGGACCGGATCGTGGTGATGAGCGAGGGCCGGGTCCTGGAGACGGGCAACCATGCGGAACTGATGGCGAAAAAAGGGAAGTACTATGCGCTGTACAACGCGCAGAAAGATCTGGTGGGATAACAAATGGACCGGCCGGGGCAAAAAATATTGCCACATCCGTCCAGGTATGCTATAATTTACCAGGAAATGCCTATAATGTAACATTTTGTAAAAATTGTGACAGTTGAACCGGCTGTGCTTGACAGAAACAGGCGTGGCAATGGACAAAAGGGCATGGAAAGATAAAAAAACTGAATAGATCCGGGTATTTGGAAAAGTTTAATTGGCAAGGCGGTGCGAATCCGCCACGATCCCGTCACTGTGATACGCCTTTCCGGCGTTAAGTCAGGTACCGGCCCGGATGTACTGTACCGTAATCCACGAGCGATGGAGGGGACGAATAGTGAAGGGCGCAGTGTTTAACCGTAAAGTTAACGGCGTCCGCTATACATCTGTCTAGATTTCCGCCGGATACGGTCGGGAATCTTTTTTGTTTACGATAAAGGTTGCGGCGGCGCTGAGCGCCGTCCGTTAGAAGACGGCGGAAGCCGTCAGTGAGGTGTTTCAAGTGGAAGATTTTGTAGTATCGCAGGGAAAAATGCTGCGCCGGGGCTATACCACCGGCAGCTGCGCGGCAGCGGCATCCAAGGCCGCCGCGGCCATGCTTTTCTCCGGTGAGCGGATGGACAAGGTTGTCCTGGAGACCCCCAAGGGGATCACCTTGACACTGGATGTCCTCAATGTTTTCCGGGGGCCCGGCTTTGTCAGCTGCGCCATCCGCAAAGACAGCGGGGACGATCCTGACGACACCAACGGCACCCTGATCTACTCCACGGTGATCAAGGAGGGGGCGGAAGTCCCCGCCGACGAGCCGCTGATGCGTGGCAAGACGCCATCCGTCAGCAACCTGGACCCCCAGGTGGAGATCTGGGGCGGTTACGGAGTGGGGAAGGCCACCAAGCCCGGACTGGCATGCCAGCAGGGCGGGCCCGCCATCAATCCCACGCCGCGGATCATGATCAGCCGTGAAGTGAAGGCTGTGCTGGACAAATATGATTATCACAAGACAGTGAAAGTGGTCATCGCCATTCCCGAAGGACCCCAGATCGGGCCGAAAACCTTCAACCCCAGGCTGGGGATCGAAGGCGGCATCTCGGTACTGGGCACCAGCGGGATCGTGGAACCCATGAGTGACCAGGCGCTGATTGAGACCATGTATGCGGAGATTGACTCCCGCAAGGCCAACGGCGACAAGGATCTGCTTGTTTTCTTCGGCAACTACGGTGCCGATTTCACCAGGGATGTGCTCCAGGTGGACATATCCCGGGCAGTGACCTGCAGCAATTTTGTGGGGGAACTGCTTGACTACTCGGTTCTGAAGGGTTTTGAGAGCCTTCTGCTGATCGGTCATACGGGAAAGCTGATCAAGCTGTCCCAGGGCGTGATGAACACCCATTCCAAGTATGCCGACTGCCGTTCCGAGTTCCTGGCCCTCCAGGCCATGTTCCACGGTGCGTCCCGTGAGGTGGGAAGAGAGATTTACGAATGTCTCACTACCGACGAGATGACCAGGGTGCTGAAACGGGAAGGGCTTTTTGACACGGTGATGGCCGAGGCCACCGCCAAGATAGATTTCTACATGCAGAAGCGTGTCCACGGCCAGCTCCGCACCGGAGCCATGCTGTTCTCCAATGTCTATGGCATGCTGGGGAAGACGGCGGAGGCCGAGGCGCTGCTGGATCTGCACCGCAGAAAATGATACAGGTTTTGCCCGCATATCCCGGAAAATGCTCCTTATGAGAGGGGAGCGCTTCCAGTCCGGAGGAGCGGATATATAAAACAATCTAGGGTTAGAAAAAGGAGAATTGTTATGAAAGGTAAACTGTACAGTATCGGCGTAGGTCCCGGAGATTCCGAGCTGATGACTCTGAAGGCTGTCCGCCTTCTGAAAGAATGTGACGTTATCGCGATCCCCAAGGGAGATACCGACGTGACGGTGGCGAAAGACATCGTCGAGGGGGCGGTTGATATCAGCGGCAAAGAGCAGCTGATCGTGTATATGCCGATGACCAAGGATATGGATGTCATGAACAAGGCCCATCAGAAAGGCGCCGACGACATCATCCGTTATCTGGACGAGGGCAAGAACGTGGTGTTCATCACCCTGGGCTGCCCCACTGTCTACGCTACCTGCATCTATGTGCATAAACTGGTACTGAAGGCCGGCTATGAAGCCTCCCTGGTACCCGGCGTCACCAGCTTCTGCGCTGTGGCCGCCAAACTGAACGTGTCTCTTTGCGAACGGGCGGAACCGCTGATTGTGCTGCCCGGCAGCTATAAAGAATCCTCCAAGTTCCTGGACGGTCCCGGCAACAAGGTTCTCATGAAATCCGCCAGCGAGATCGGCCGGGTACGTGACGAGCTGATGGAGCGCGGTCTCCTGGACCATGCGGCCATGATTGAGCGTTGCGGGCTGGAGGGCGAGAAAATCTACAAAGACCTGAGAGAAGTGGACGACAAGAGCAGCTACTTCTCCATCATTCTGGTAAAAGAAAGGGAGTTTGACAAATGATTTATTTTATCGGTGCCGGTCCCGGCGCAGCAGATCTGATTACCGTACGTGGTAAAGAATTACTGGAGCAGGCTGACCTGATCATCTATGCAGGCTCCCTGGTGAACCCTGCGCTGCTGGACTATGCGAAACCCGGCTGTGTGATCATGGACAGCGCTTCCATGACCCTGGAGGAAGTTATCGCCGCCATGGTTCCCGCCGCCCAGGAAGGCAAGCTGGTAGTGCGTCTGCACACCGGTGACCCCTCTGTATACGGCGCGCACCGTGAGCAGATGGACCTGCTCCGCAGCTACAACCTGGACTTCGAGATCGTCCCCGGTGTAAGCTCCTTCTGTGCCGCTGCTGCAGCCCTGAAGGCCGAGTACACCCTGCCCGACGTGAGCCAGTCCGTCATCATCACCCGTATGGAAGGCCGTACCGGCGTTCCTCCGAAACAGAAAATCGCTGACTATGCGGCACATCACGCCACCATGGTCATCTTCCTGAGCGCCGCACTGCTGGACAAGCTCCAGAAAGAGCTGATCAGCGGCGGTTACGAGCCCGACACCCCGGCTGCCATTGTCTACAAGGCATCCTGGCCGGACCAGAAAGTGTTCCACTGCACCGTCGACACCATCGCCGAGACCGCGGCCAAGAACAACATCCGCAATCTGGCGCTGATCACCGTGGGCGGTTTCCTGGGTTCCGCTTACGAGAGAAGTGAACTTTATAACCCCACGTTTACTCATGGCTTCCGTGAAGCTGACGAGTCTAAACTGGACATCAGACCGGTTCTGAAAAAATAACCGGGCAGAAGGAACGCGCTCTTCGCAGGGTGCGTCCTTTTGACATCACAGGGAGGAGCGGAAACTGATGAAAGCCTGTATATTCTCATTTACCCGGAACGGGGCGCTGATCAGCCTGCGGCTGCAGGAATACCTGCGGAAACAGGGGATTGAGGCGGGAGTGTATGCGACAAAACGGTATGTGGACACAGATTCCCGGCTCAGCCCCATCGCGCCGTCACTGGCGGCCATGGCGGAGGAGACCTTCCGGACCTGCCGTCTGATCATCTATATCGGTGCCACCGGCATCGCCATCCGCAGTATCGCGCCCTACGTGAAGACCAAGACGGAGGACCCGGCGGTCCTCTCCATCGACGAACAGGGGAAATTCGTCATCCCGCTGCTTTCCGGCCATATCGGCGGAGCCAACAAGCTGGCGGCGGGCATCGCGGAGTTTCTCCATGCTGTCCCCGTGATCACCACGGCCACCGACGTGAACGACCTGTTCGCGGTGGACGAGTGGGCGGCGCGGCATAACATGGCCATCTCCAACATGCTGGGGGCCAAGACCTTCGCTTCCTATCTGGTGGACGGGAAAACCGTCGGGGTGAAGAGCGACTTCCCCATCGACGGTCCGCTGCCGAAAGGCATGGTGCTCAGCGACGAGGGGTCTGTAGGCGTGGCCATCTCCCTCCATAAAGGCGTACAGCCTTTCGTGGAGACGGTGGTGCTGCGTCCCCGGATCCTGCATCTGGGTATCGGCTGCCGCAGAGGCACCTCCATGGACGCCATCGAGGAGCTGGTGCTGCGGGAGCTGAAAAAGCTGCGGCTGACCCTGAGCGTGGTCACCGGCATCGCCTCCATCGACGTGAAGAAGGACGAGGCGGGGCTGCTGAAGTTCGCCAGGGAATACGCCATCCCCATCCGGTTCTACTCCGCCGAGGAGCTGAACGCGGTGCCGGGAGAGTTCACTCCCTCCAAGTTCGTGAACAGCACGGTAGGGGTGGACAATGTCTGCGAGCGGGCGGCAGTGAAGGACAGCGGCAACGGCCGCATCCTCCTGCGCAAGACCAGCCTCAACGGAGTCACCGTGGCCATCGCCGCGGAGGACCTGCGGCTGGATTTCAACCGCTGACAGTCGGAAAAGCCCGCAGCCATACAGGCTGCGGGAAGATGGGATTTTCGGCCATAAAGTGCTCTGCACCAAACAGTTCAGCAGGCTGCCGGAAGAACATGTATCCGGATGCAAGTTTCCGGATAGACAAGAAAGCGGACAAGCAAGACGGGGCGGCAGCCGGAAAAGAGGCGGCTGCGGCACCGGGCGCGGGGAACGCGCCATCAATCATAAGAAATGTGAGAGCCGTCAGAGAAGACGGCGTCAAACCATAAAAGCGGCGGAACGGTTATCCGCCGCAGGAGGTCCCGGCCATTCCGGGAAGAAGGGATGAGGAGTTTATCATGAGCAAAGCGAAAGTATTTGTTGTAAGTTTAGGACCCGGCGGCGTGGAGCAGATGACCGAGCGCGCCATCAACGCACTGAAATCCTGTGACGTGATCACCGGCTACAATGTCTATGTGGACCTGATCAAAGCGGATTTCCCCGACAAGAAATTCATCCAGAACGGCATGCGCAAAGAGGTTGACCGCTGCAAGATGACCCTGGAGGAGGCTCTGAAGGGCCAGACCGTGGCTATCATCAGCTCCGGCGACGCAGGCGTATACGGCATGGCCGGCATCATGTGCGAAGTGGCCGCCGACCATCCGGAAGTGGAGATCGAAGTGGTTCCCGGCATCACCGCCGCATGCTCCGGCGCAGCTGTGCTGGGCGCTCCCCTGATCTGCGACTTCTGCCTGATCTCCCTCAGCGACCTGCTGACCCCCTGGGAGAAAATCGAGAAGAGACTGGACTGCGCATCCCAGGCCGACTTCTGCATCTGCATCTACAACCCTTCCAGCCGGAAGCGTCATGACTACCTGCAGAAAGCCTGCGACATCATGCTGAAGAACCAGTCCGGCGACATCCCCGCCGGCATCGTGCGCCAGATCGGCCGTGAGGGCCAGGAGTACGAGCTGACCACCCTGAGAGAGCTGCGTGACAAGAAAGTGGACATGTTCTCCACCGTCATCGTGGGCAACTCCCAGTCCAAGGTGATCAACGGCCGCATTGTGACCCCCAGAGGTTACAAGTTATAATGAGACGGGCAGTCTGGCTGGTCGCAGGGACATCGGAAGGCCGCCGTCTGGCTGAGGAGCTGGCGGATCTGGGCGTCCATGTCTATGTGACCGTGGCAACGGAGTACGGCGCCTCCCTGTTCCCGGAGAACGGCAATATCACCGTGGTCCCCGGGCGCATGACATTGGAGGATATGTGCGGGTTCATCCGCAAGTATCAGCCGGAACTGGTGCTGGACTCCTCCCACCCCTATGCGGTGGTGGTGACGGAGACAGTCCGGGAGGCATGCCGTCAGACAAACTGTGAATATATGCGGATGCTGCGTCCCGCCACGCCCCATGATGCGGACTGTGTCATGGTGGACGATTTCGGCGAGGCTATGGAGGTGCTGAGCCACACCGAGGGTCCCATCTTCCTGACAACGGGAAGCAAGAACCTGGTGGACTTCACCCGGCTGCCGGATTATGCGGAGCGCATCACCTGCCGGATACTTCCCCTGCGGGATTCTCTGGACAACGCGCTGACCCTGGGCTACAAGCCCGGACAGATCATCTGCATGCAGGGCCCCTTCAGCCGCGAGCTGAACGTGGCCATGTTCCGTCAGTGCGGCGCCCGGTTCGTGGTATCCAAAGACACCGGCAAGGCCGGCGGTTTCGAGGAGAAAGTGGCGGCGGCCCGTGAAGTGGGGGCCCGGCTGATCCTCATCCGGCGGAATCCGGAGGAGGGGGCCGACATGGCCGCGGTGATCGGAAAGCTGCGGCAGAGGTTCTCCGATGAGGGGAAATAAAGGAGCGCTATCATGCTGAAAGTGAATGTGATCGGCATCGGTCCCGGCAACCCGGATCTTCTGACCGGCGCCGCCCGCCATGCCATTGAGGAGAGCACGATCCTGGCCGGCGACCGCCGGATGCTGGAGCAGTTCGGGGAAGGCCGGAAGACCGTCCCCACCATCCGCACCGGTGAGCTGGCGGAGATCGCCGCCAAGGCCGATCCGGAGAAAGACATCCTGGGCATCCTGGTGTCCGGCGATGTGGGTTTCTTCAGCCTGGCCAAGACCATCTCGGGCAAACTGCCCGGCTGCGAGGTGCGCCGTTTCTGCGGTATCAGCAGCCTGGTCTATTTCGCCTCCCGTCTCCAGCTTTCCTGGGACGACGCGAAAATCATCAGCATGCACGGCCGGAACCAGAACCTGGTGTCCGCTGTGCTGTCCTACAAGAAAGTGTTCTCGCTGACCGGCGGGGAGAATTCCCCCCGGGAGCTGGCCCGCCACCTGTGTGAGCACGGGCTGGGGGATGTGACGGTCCATGTGGGTTCCCGTCTGTCCTACAGTGACGAGGAGATTGTCAGCGGCACGGCGGCGGAGATCGCGGAGAAAGATTTCCCCTCCCTGTCCGTGATGATGATCCTCAACCCCCATGCGGGGGGACCCCTGCGCCAGAAGGTCCATGGCCTGGATGACAGCCTGTTCATCCGGGGCAAGGCTCCCATGACGAAGCAGGAGGTGCGCAGCGTGTCCTTGTCCAAACTGCAGCCGGCTCCGGCGGATATCATCTACGATATCGGCGCGGGCACCGGCTCCTGTTCGGTGGAACTGGCGCTGCAGGCTCCTCTGGGCAAAGTGTACGCCTTCGAGCAGAAAGCGGAGGCCCTGGAGCTGCTGAAACTGAACCGGGAACGGTTCCATTGCGACAATCTTGAGATTGTGGCCGGCGAGGCCAGTGAGATGCTGGCGTCGGCACCCGCCCCCGACTGCGTCTTCATCGGCGGCAGCGGCGGCAAGCTGGGGAAAATGCTGGACGACATCTACGCCCGGAACCCCAAGTGCCGTGTGGTGGTGAACGTGATCGCGCTGGAGACTCTCTGCGCGGTGGTGGAGTACTATAAAGCCAAGGCGGACTACGCCCTGGACATCGTGAACATCTCCTCCGCGGAGAGCAAGAAGCTGGGACGGTACCATCTGATGATGGCCCAGAATCCCATCTATGTGATCACGGCCTGGAAAAAAGAAGAAGAATGATCCGGAGAATCCGGTGAGAATCGATGCAAAAGGGCAGGAATCCCGGATCTTTGCTATCCTGCGGTCCTGCCCTCGCGCATTATACAGGGGTGATAGGATGAAAACGAATGTTCCGCGTCTGCTTTTCGCCGCGCCTCAGAGCGGCAGCGGCAAGACCACGGTGGTCTGCGGTATCCTGCGGGCTCTGCTGCGGAAGCAGTTCCGCGTGGCCGCTTTCAAGAGCGGTCCCGACTATATAGACCCTATGTTCCATACCCGGGTGATCGGGGCGAAATCCCGCAACCTGGACCTGTATCTGGTGGGAGAGGAGAATGTACGCCGTCTGCTGGCCAAGAACGCCGCCGACAGCGACATCGCCATCCTGGAAGGGGCCATGGGCTTCTATGACGGCATGGGGAAGACAACCACCGCCAGCGCCTATGATCTGGCCCGCACTGTGAAAGCGCCGGTGGTGCTGATCATCAACGGCAAAGGGGCGGCCCTGTCCATGGGCGCCATCATCAAGGGATTCAGGGAATTCCGTGAAGACAGCAATATACAGGGCGTCATCCTCAACAATGTGACGAAGATGACCTACCTGTTCTATAAAGAGGAGATCGAGCGGGAGACCGGCGTGAAGCTGTACGGCTACCTGCCCCGGCTGGAGGAGTGCAATCTGGAGAGCCGCCACCTGGGCCTGGTCACCGCGGAGGAAGTGGGAAGCCTGGAAGCCATCGTCGACAGACTGGCGGATGAGGTTTCCGGCTCCGTGGATCTGGAGGGTCTGATGCAGCTGGCCGCCACGGCGGAGCCGCTGGATTATGAACCGCTGGCCATCGGGCCTCTGGGGAAGGTGCGCCTGGCCGTGGCCATGGACAAAGCCTTCAACTTCTACTATCAGGACGCGCTGGACCTGCTGGCGGAGCTGGGTGCGGAGATCGTGCCTTTCAGCCCCCTGGAGGACCGGGAGCTGCCCGACTGTGACGGACTGGTGCTGGGCGGCGGCTATCCGGAGCTCTATGCGGAGCGCCTGGCGGCCAATGTGACCATGCGTGAATCCATCCGGCAGTCGCTGGAGAAGGGGATGCCCTGCTTCGCCGAGTGCGGCGGCTTCATGTACCTGATGGAAGGATTCGACGACGGGGAGAAGGTCCATCCCTGGGTAGGCGCCTTCGAGGGCACCTGCCGCATGACGGAGAAGCTGCAGCGTTTCGGCTATGTGACGCTCTCCGCCAACAAGGACAACGTTCTCTGTCCGGCGGGGGAGACCATCAACGCCCATGAGTTCCATTATTCGGACAGCACCAACAACGGCGGCGACTACACCGCCGTGAAGGCCATGAGGAAGACCTCCTGGCCCTGTGCCCATGCGACAGAGACAATCTACGCAGGGTATCCTCATCTTCATTTATGGGGCAATATCCATTTTGCGGAGAATTTCATCAGAGCCTGTCTGGCTTACAGGAACTCCTGACCGGGAGGCTTCTGACAAGCCCATAAACGATATGAGGTGTATTGACAATGATGCTTTTAGGTTCCATAATCTGCGGTTACATCCTTGATCTGGCTATCGGGGACCCGCAGGGATGGCCCCATCCGATCATTCTGATCGGCAAACTGATCGGTTGGCTGGAGAAGAAGGTCCGCAGTATCTGCGGCACGGATCCGGCCCGTCTGCGCTGGGGCGGCAGGGTGTTGGTGCTGATTGTCTGCCTCTGCTCCTTCCTGGTCCCTTACGGGATCCTCTACGGGGCGGAGCAGATCAACGTGTGGTTCCGGTTCGCGCTGGAGTCCCTCATGTGCTACTATGTGTTCTGCACCCGCTGCCTGCGTGACGAGAGCATGAAGGTGTATGATGCCCTGGTGGCGGACGACCTGCCCCTGGCGCGGAAGATGCTGTCCTGGATCGTGGGACGCGACACCCAGGAGCTTTCCGCGGAGGAAGTGACCAAGGGCGCGGTGGAGACCGTGGCGGAGAACACCGCCGACGGCATCCTGGCCCCCATGTTCTACATGTTCATCGGCGGAGCCCCGCTGGCGTTCCTCTACAAGGGGATCAACACCATGGACTCCATGATCGGTTACAAAGACGAGAAATATCTCCACATCGGACGCTGCGCCGCGCTGCTGGATGATGTGGTGAACTATATCCCGGCGCGGATCTGCGCGTTCTGCATGCTGGCGGGGAGTTTCTTCGCCAACCTGGACACCGCCCGGGCCTGGAAGGTCTTCAAGCGGGACCGCCACCACCATCTGAGCCCCAACTCCGCCATGACGGAGTCGGTGGCCGCCGGTGCGCTGCAGCTGCAGCTGGGCGGGGACCACTACTATTTCGGCAAGCTGGTCCACAAGGAGACCATCGGCGACAATATCCATCCTGCCTGTGCCGAGCACATCCGGCAGATGAATATTCTCATGTATTTCACCTCCCTCACCGGGCTGATCGGTTTCAGTCTGGTCCGGGCGGTAAGCTGTTTTTTCATATCATAATGTGTTGGAGGGATGTTTTCTATGTATAAATATGTTCACGGCGGCGACATCTATGATGCCGGGCTGAACATGCGGAAAGAGGATATCCTTGATTTCTCCGCCAATATCAATCCCATGGGGCTGGCGCCCGGTGTCCGCGCGGCGCTGCGGGATGCCATTTCTGACAGCGTCAACTATCCGGACCCCTTCTGCCGGGAGCTGGTGCGGAAACTGGCTCTCCATCATGGAGTGGAGGAGCGTTCCGTCTACTGCGGCAACGGCGCGGCGGACGTGCTGTTCCGGCTGGCCCAGACCATCCGTCCCAAGCGGACCCTGGTCTACGCGCCCACCTTCGCCGACTACGAGAAGGCGGTGACCTCCGTGGGCAGCAAAGTGGAATATTACGAACTGCGGGAGGCGGACTGGTTCCGACCCCGTCCCGACCTGCTCCAGTCCATCCGGAAATCCCTGGACCTGGTGATCCTCTGCAACCCCAACAACCCCACCGGCGTGCTGACGCCCAAGGAGCTGCTGCTGAAGGTGCTGGAGAAGTGCCGGAAGAAAGAGGTCTTCCTGGTGGTGGATGAATGCTTCCTGGATTTCGTGCCGGACGGGGAGAAATTCTCCCTGCTGGACCAGCTGGAGGAATACGACAACCTGGTGATCCTCAAGGCCTTCACCAAGACCTACGCCATCCCCGGCGTGCGCCTGGGGTACTGTCTTTCCGGCAACCATGAGCTGCTGGAGCGTCTGCGGGACTGCGGCCAGGACTGGAATGTGTCCGTGTTCGCCCAGGCGGCGGGCATCGCCGCGCTGGACGAGAAGGAATATCTCCGGAAATCGGTGGAGTTCATCGATGCGGAGAAGGTCTACATGGGAAACCAGCTCCAGACGGTGGACTGCGTGGTTTACGGCGGAGCGGCGGACTACGTGTTCTTCCATTCCGAGCGTGAATGGGCGGAGCCTTTGCGGAAGCGGGGGATCCTGATCCGGGACTGCTCCAACTACCGGGGGCTGGGACCGGGATACTACCGTATCGCGGTGAAACGCCGTAAAGACAACAGGAAGCTGTTTATGACAATGAGGGAAATTATAAAAGATGCGTTCATTACTCGTTTTGGTTGACGGACTGGGGGATGACCCGATTCCCGCATGGGACGGGGAGACCCCCTTCACCCGCTCCCGGCATCCCCATATGGATGCCCTGGTGGAGACGGGCGCGCTGGCTCATGTGAGCATCAGCGGCAAGGACGTGGTTCCGGGGAGCCTGACCTGCATCCTGCGCCTCCTGGGCGTGGCGAAAGAGCAGTTCCCCTCCAACCGCGCCTATCTGGAGCTCCTGGCCCAGGGCCGGGACATCTCCGAGTTCGAGATGGTGCTGCGCTGCAACATCGTCTCCGAGGACGAGGGGGGCCGGATGGTCTCTTTCAACGGCATGGGGCTCACACCCCGTGACATTGAGGAGATCACGGCGAAACTGGGAAGTTTCTCCCACGACATCGAGTTCCTGCATCTCTCCGACTACCGGAACCTGCTGGTGATGACCCGCAGCGACGGTGTGCTGGCCACAGAGACGGCACCGCCCCATGAGAGCATGGGACTGCCGTTGGAGGAGCTGCTGGGACCGCTGCGGGAGGCGTCTCTGTCCATGAGAGTCTTCATGGACCAGGCGGACCGGATCCTGGAGGACTACAGCCGCAACGGGCTGCGGTACCGGATCTACCCCTGGGGGCCCTCCTGCCGGACGGAGCTTCCCTCCTTCCGCTCCCTGAACGGAAGGGACGGGGCGCTGGTGTGCCAGACGGAGATCGTCCGGGGCATCGGCCACGCCCTGGATATGGAGGTGCCTCCGCTGGAAGGCTGCACCGCGGATATCGACACGGATATCCGGGCCAAGCTGGAGGCTACCCGCGACATGCTGAAAAAACATCCTTTCGTGCTGGCCCATTTCAATGGCGCCGACGAAGCCGCTCACCGGCATGATTACGAAGGAAAGGCGGCCTTTGTGGCCAGGATTGACCGGGAGTTTCTGGGGCCACTGCTGGAAAGCGCGGATGAACCCATGCGGATCCTCATCTGCGGCGACCATGTCACCAGCAGTGTCACCGGAAAACATACAAGGGGAGGCGGACCCGTCATCGCGGCGGTGGTTCCCCCGGCTGCGGAAGGCAGCCAGATTCCGCCACTGCGGACTTATCGTGATATCATTCAGTTTATAACGAAAGAGAGTGAAGAAAATGGCTAAAGCAATTATGGTCCAGGGTACCATGTCCAATGCGGGCAAAAGCCTGGTAACAGCTGGTTTATGCCGTGTTTTCCATCAGGATGGCAAGAAGGTGGCTCCGTTCAAATCCCAGAACATGGCGCTGAACTCCTTCATCACCGCGGAGGGCGCCGAGATGGGACGCGCCCAGGTGGTGCAGGCGGAAGCGGCCGGTATCGAGCCCAGCGTGCTGATGAACCCCATTCTGCTGAAGCCCACCAGCGACAGCGGCTCTCAGGTGATTGTCAACGGCGTGGCCGTAGGGACCATGCCCGCGGCGGAATACTACAAGTTCAAGACGAAACTGATCCCCGATATCATGAAAGCCTACAATCAGCTGTCCGATGCCAATGACATCATCGTGCT
This sequence comes from uncultured Negativicutes bacterium, assembly GCA_937926555.1. Lineage (GTDB taxonomy): Bacteria > Bacillota > Negativicutes > Acidaminococcales > Acidaminococcaceae > Succiniclasticum. The sequence continues at coordinate 14,738 of CALAZX010000003.1, forward strand.
GGAAGGCGCCGGCAGCCCTGCCGAGATCAACCTGAAGGCCCAGGACATCGTCAACATGGGGATGGCCCGTATGGCCAAGGCTCCCGTGCTGCTGGTGGCCGATATCGACCGTGGCGGCGTCTTCGCTTCCGTCTACGGCACCCTGATGCTGCTGGAGGAAGAGGAGCGGGCCATGGTGAAAGGCATCATCATCAACAAGTTCCGCGGTGACGTGAACATCCTGAAACCGGGTCTGGACATGCTGGAGCAGAAGACCGGCGTGCCGGTGGTGGGTGTGCTGCCCATGCTGGACGTGGACATCGAGGACGAGGACAGCCTCTCCGAGCGTCTCAACGTGCATAACGAGAACGCCCTGGTGGACATCGCCGTGATCCGTCTGCCGAGAATGTCCAACTACACGGACTTCAACGTGTTCGAGCTGATCAAAGGCGTGTCCGTGCGCTACGTGGCCTCCGCGGAGGAGCTGCGCAACCCGGACATGATTGTCATCCCGGGAACCAAGAATACCATCGACGACCTGAAATGGATGCGTCAGAACGGCCTGGAGGCCGCCATCATGAAGAAGGCCAACTCCGGCACCGTTGTCTGGGGCGTCTGCGGCGGCTACCAGATCCTGGGCGAGACCCTGTCCGACCCCTTCGGTTTCGACAGCGGCCACAAGGACAGTGTCACCGACGGCATGGCCCTGCTGCCCACGAAGACCGAGTTCGTGGAGAACAAGCGGACCATCCAGATGAAAGGCCGTTTCGGCGACGTGAAAGGCATCTTCAAGGGCCTCAGCGGCAAGGAGTTCTACGGCTACGAGATCCACAGCGGTGTCACCGAGCTGGAGCCCACCTGCATCCTCAACAGCGTTGTTCCCATCCATGAGGACGGGGAGACCATGGAGGAAGGCGCCCAGAAGGTGGAGAACCGTCTGAACATCTACGGCAGCTATATTCACGGCATCTTTGACGGCGAGGGCATCGCCACCACCATCGTGGAAGCCCTGCTGGAGAAGAAGGGACTCCATATGGAGGACATCGAGGTCATCGACTACAAAGCCTATAAAGAGCGTCAGTACGACCTGCTGGCAGACAATATCCGGGACCATGTGGACATGAAGAAGATCTACGAGATTCTGGAAGCCGGCGTGGACGTGAAATAAGGACGCCTGTATATAACGACCCGTACCGTGGAAACGGTGCCGGGAGAAAGAAGAGAGCATCATGGATAAAACGAAATTAGGACTGATCCATATCTATACCGGCGACGGCAAGGGCAAGACCACCGCAGCCATGGGGCTGATTCTCCGCGCCAGCGGCAGAGGGCTCCATGTGGTGCTGGGACAGTTCCTCAAGGGACGCCCCACCGGTGAGCTGAAATCCCTGGAGCTGCTGCCCGGGGTGGAGGTGTTCCGTGGCAAGCCCATCACCAAGTTCTCCTTCCAGATGACGGAGGAGGAGAAGGCCCAGGTGCTGGAGAGCCACAACGCTTTCATCAAAGAGCTGATCGACCACTGCCGGAAAGAGCCGGTGGACCTGCTGGTGCTGGACGAGGTTATCGGCGCCTGCGGTACGGGACTGCTGGATGAGAAGCTTCTCATCGACTTCCTGAAGACGAAACCGGAACATCTGGAAGTGGTGATGACCGGACGGAATCCGTCCCCGGCCATGATTGAGCTGGCGGATTACGTATCCGAGATCTGTAAGCGGAAACATCCCTTCGAAAAGGGGATTCCCGCCCGTGTCGGCATCGAGAAATAA
>CALAZX010000004.1 GCA_937926555.1 uncultured Negativicutes bacterium
GCCTTCCTGGTTCATGGTCAGGGTATGGCCTGCGGCGTCGATCTTCACGTCCGCCTTGGCGTCAACCACGTTGGCCGCCTCTTTGGCGGTGAGGGTGGTGTCCTCGTTGAATTTGTATGCGCCGTCAGCCGCGATGCCGGCTTTCCCGAAGGCCTTCTGGTCCTCGGCGCCGGTCTCACCGGTAATGGCGGTGGTGTGGAAGTCGCCGACCGGCTCTTCCGGCTCTACCGGGGTCTCACCCGGTTCCTCGCCGCCACCCGGTTCTTCCGTGACGATGTACTGGCCCTGGCCGTCCTCATCCTTGAAGGAGATGTCTTCCAGGCGCAGGCTTGCGGAGGAGGCGGTAAGGCCTTCCGCGATGCTCACTTTGCCCGTCAGGTTCTTCTCCCCTTCGGTGTAGGCGCCATAGTACAGTTTGCCTGCCAGCGCGTTCAGCACGCTGTTCACGCCAGCCTTGTCGTCCATGGCGATACCGCTGTTGTCGGTCACCAGGGTGATGGCGGAACCTTCTGCGGCGGACCGCACTTTGAAGTTCCCACCCTTGATGGTGGCGGGAGCGCCTTCCTCGTGGGCGTAGAACACATTGGCGTGGCCGCTGAATTTGTCCACTGTGATGGCGCGCTCATCCTGCTGGAAGATGTTGCCCGCTTTGTCGGCGGATGCGCCGGCGGTTCACATGGCTTCCCTCATACTCGGCCTCTTTCACCGTGGTGGTGGTGATGTGGCTCTGGGCACGGTTCTCCCAGGTTGCGCCGTTCTGGAGGTAAAGGTTCAGGTCGCCGCTCTCATACTGCTGATAGCCGCCGGAACCGTCTCCACCCAGATTCACACGGTACTCGTCGTAAGCCTGGACACCGGTCCATCTGGAATCTTTGTCCACCAGTGCCACATTCAGCTCGCCTTTTTCCGTGTACTCGTTGAACTTCTTGCCCTGGGTGTACTCGATCACTTTCTTGCCGGTCTCGCCGGTGACAAACATGTCGCCTTCAATCACCGTGGTCTCTGTGCCCGGGGCGCCATCTTTCATATTGATATTGATGGTGCCTTTGTTCACGCGGGCTGCGTAATGATCATTGCTTCTGTCCGCATCTTCCGCTGCGATGATACGGCCGCCGCCCACACTGATCTCTGTTTTGGCGCCACTTGTCTTCAGAGCGCTTCCCTGGACACCGCTGATATCCACAACGCCGTTCACACGGATGACGGAATCATCGCCGGTAGCCAGGATGCCTGCCACATTTACGCCGGTGTTGTCTGCCGCGCCGTGAATATCGCGGATGGTCAGCGGACCGTCAAACACCGCCTCGCCCATCTGTCTGTACAGATGGATTCCACGTGCGCCGTCGCCCTGCTCGGTGACAATCCCGTCAATCTCCACAGGTCCCTGCACATACAGATGTCCGTTCTGGTCCAGCAGGACGCCGTCCGCAGCGACACGGCTGTGGTTCACGGAACTGATGACCAGTTTCTTGGCGGGATCGCTATTCATGATATTGATATGAGCATTGGAATCAACATAGATGTTGGCCGTTCTTCTCATGTCATACTTCATGCCTTTTGTCCGCAGAGTCAGGTCATAGCCGTTCATCTCCACCACCATGGGCTTCTGCTTCGTGGTGTTCCGGTCAACGTTGTAGACAGCGCTGATGAACTTGCCGATGGCTCTGTCAGGCTCTTTGTTGAACACAGTCCGGTCAGCTTTCAGAGTCTCGCTCTTTTTGATGGGGCCGGAAGTCACGGGGCCCAGGTCCTCCTCCACATAGCTGCCCTGGCC
>CALAZX010000005.1 GCA_937926555.1 uncultured Negativicutes bacterium
CAGCCGGCGTGAGGCGGCGCTGGCACTGGGGGCCACCCGGTGGCAGATGATCCGGCACGTGGTGCTGCGGGATGCGGCGAGCGGCATCCTCACCGCCGTGGTCCTGGGCATGACAAGAGCCTTCGGCGAGGCGCTGGCGGTGCAGATGGTCATCGGCAACACCACCCTGATTCCCCGGTCCCTGACCACCGCGGCGTCCACTTTGACCAGCATCCTGACCATGGGTATGGGCAATACCATCCCCGGCCAGCTGGAGAACAACGTCCTCTGGACCCTGGCACTGGTGCTGCTGGCCATGTCCCTGCTCTTCATCGTCCTGATCCACCAGATTGGCGGCAGGGAAGCGTAGGGCGGAACGGGCGGCGCGCTGCTCAAGGCGTGACATGCGTGACTCGGCGGAGTGGGTGCCAACTATCGAGAACAGAAGTGAAAGGAACATGTTATGAACGCGAAACAGATCGACCGGCTGGCCCGGATCATGATCTACGTCATTGTGACGGGCATCTGCCTGGTGCTGGCGCTGATCATCGGCTACGTGCTGGTGGAGGGGCTGCCGGTGCTCTCGGGCCACTTCCTGACGGCGGAGGCGGAGGATTTCCTCCCCGGCGGCGGTATCGGGCCGGAGCTTTTCAACTCCTTCTACCTGCTGGTGCTGACCCTTATCATCAGCTGGCCCGTGGCCTGGGGCGCGGCCATCTATCTTTCCGAGTATGCGGAGGACAACTGGTTCAAGAAGGCGCTGCTGACCTCCATCGAGGTACTCAGCTCACTGCCTTCGGTGGTGGTGGGGCTCTTCGGATTCCTGCTCTTCGTGCTGGAGTTCAAGCTGAGCTTCTCCATCCTCTCCGGGGCGCTGACCCTGATGATCTTCAACCTGCCCACGCTGGTGCGGATCATGGAGCAGTCCCTCCGGGGTATCGACGGCGGGCAGCGTGAGGCGGCTCTGGCCCTGGGGCTCACCCGCTGGGAGGCCGTGAGGAAAGTGCTCATGCCGGCAGCCCTGCCGGGCATCACCACAGGCTTCATATTGGCTGCTGGACGCATTTTCGGCGAGGCCGCGGCTCTGATATACACCGCAGGCCAGACCACCTCAAAACTGGAATTCGGGCTTCTGAGCCTGGGGTCCCATTCCAACGCCTGGAATATCTTCCGGCCGGCGGAGACCCTGGCGGTCCACCTGTGGAAAGTGAACAGCGAGGGCATCGTCCCCGACGGGACGGCGGTGTCCAACGGCACGGCGGCGGTGCTGATCCTGTCGGTACTGTTCTTCAACGTGGCCGCCACCTTTGTGGGCAAGGCCCTGTACCGCCGGCAGACCGGCATCCGCTGATCCGG
>CALAZX010000006.1 GCA_937926555.1 uncultured Negativicutes bacterium
ATCGGGCCGCTGGCCATTCTGTAACGGGCGGGGGACAGTGGAGACCCGGCAGGCAGCGGCGGCCGTCTCCTGGATCCGGACCGGGGGGCGGAGGCGCCGAAACAGGAGGATTTCCAGCCCGCCAGGGAGATGCAGCGTTTCCACACTGCCCGCGGACAGGCTATCGAGGCGCTGCGGCTCATGGCCCAGAAAGCGAAGAAGAAGCTGGGGGACAAGGAGGCGGCCATCTTCCAGGTCCAGCAGATGATGCTGGAGGAGGAGGATTTCCTGGCGGCGGTGGAAAGCCATATCCAGGACGAGCAGGTATCGGCGGAGGAGGCGCTGGGCATGGCGGCCCGGGAGTTCGTCATCCTGTTCAGAGAGCTGGAGGACCCCTATATGCGGGCCCGGGCGGCGGACATCCGGGATATCACCCGGCAGGTGCTGGACATCCTCACCCGCAGCAGCGGTATCGACCCGTTCCTCTACGAGGATGTGATTCTGGCGGCGGATTCCCTCACACCCAGCGAGACGATGCAGCTCCACACGGACAAGCTGCTGGGCGTCATCACCGCTGACGGCAGCCCCACCTCCCATATGGCGATCCTGGCCCGGACGCTGGGACTGGCCACCGTAGTGGGCACCCAGGTGGAGATTCCGCCGGAATACGACGGGAAGCTGGCCATCATCGACGGCTATACCGGCCGCATCTACCTGGATCCCGACGAGAAGACGCTGCGCCGCCTGGAGAAGAAGAAACGGGACGGTGAGCACCGGCGGGAGGAGCTGGAGGAGGTCCGTGGGCAGGAGACCCGGACCCGGGACGGCCGGCGGGTGAGACTCTACGCCAACGCGGGCAGCCTGGAGGACCTGGACCAGGTGCTGGCCAACGACGCGGAGGGCATCGGCCTCTTCCGCAGCGAGTTCATCTACCTGGACAGCGTGACCTTCCCCACGGAGGAGCAGCAGTACTGGGTGTACAAGACGGTGCTGGAGAAGATGGGGGACCGGCCTGTGGTGATCCGCACCCTGGACATCGGGGCGGACAAGCAGCTGAGCTACCTGCATCTGGATGAGGAGGACAATCCGGCCCTGGGCATGCGCGCGGTACGTCTCTGCCTCACCCGGCCGGAACTGTTCCGGACCCAGCTGCGGGCCCTGTGCCGGGCATCCCAGTACGGGAATCTGTCCATCATGTTCCCCATGATCATCTCCCTCAACGAGGTGCGGCTGTGCAAGCAGCTGCTGCAGAGCGTGCAGGAGGAGCTGGACCGGGAGGGCAGCGTCTTCGCCCGGAACATGCAGGTGGGTATCATGATTGAGACCCCGGCGGCGGCCCTGATGAGCGGGGAGCTGGCGGAGGAGGCCGACTTCTTCAGTATCGGCACCAACGACCTGACCCAGTACACCCTGGCCATCGACCGGACCCAGACAAGGCTGGACCAGTTCTTCGACGCCCATCATCCGGCGGTGCTGAAACTGATCGAGCTCACTGTGGAGAACGCCCATCACAAGGGGATTCCCTGCGGTATCTGCGGCGAGCTGGGGGCGGACCGGGACCTGACGGAGACCTTCCTCCGCTGGGGCATCGACGAGCTTTCCGTGGCACCCACCTCGGTGCTGCCGCTGCGGAGCAAGGTGAGGAGCATCAGACTGAATCCGAAAAAATAAGCTTGCGGCGTACCGGCCGGCATGCCGGGAGGATGCTCCGGACCTGGAGAAGAGAAGCCCGGTCATGCCGGATGGAAAAGACGAAATTTGCGGAATATGCGGCTTAGGCAGGAATGCGGCCCGCTGAAAGCGAAAACATATAGTAACGGATCTGTCCGTAGGAAAGATCCGGGCGGGGATAAAGGAAAGTCCGTCCGGACCGGAAATGCCGGAAGAGAAGCGCCCCCGGAATGGGCGGCTCCGGCAGGACAAGGAAAAAGCGGTGGAGACAAGGAGGCACTCTCATGGAGTACAGAAAATTTGGCAATGACTATCTGGTACGGTTTGACAAAGGTGAGGAGATGCTGGAGAAACTGAAGGAATTCTGCGAGAAAGAGGATGTCCGCCTGGCGTCCATTTCCGGCATCGGTGCACTGGACCAGGTGGAAGTGGGCGTGTTCGACAACAAGAAGATGGCGTATCACAGTGAGCTGAAAGAAGGTATCTTCGAGATCACCTCCTGCGAGGGCAATGTCAGCACCATGGACGGTCAGATCTATCTGCATCTCCATATGGTGGTGGCCAACATCCAGACCGGCGAGATTTATGCGGGGCATCTGACGAAAGCCCGTATCGGTGCCACCGGCGAGATTTTCGTGCATAAAGTGGACGGTCAGATCGACCGTAAATTCTCCCCGGAGATCGGCATCAACCTGATCAAATTCTGATCCGGTTCCGCTGTGGGTCCGATTTGGTCCGGTCCGGCGGCGGGAGCTCTCCCGGGAAGGCGGCACAGGATTTTTGAACGGCTGTTTCCCGGAGAGAGCCGTAAATGACGGAAAATGGCGCGGCCATATGCTATAATGGGAACATGAATATATTCTGAATGGAGATGACAGCATGATTGCAGGTTTACTTTGGCTCGGC
>CALAZX010000007.1 GCA_937926555.1 uncultured Negativicutes bacterium
CTTTTCCTCTTGAATCTCTTTGATTAATGCCTTCGCCGGTCTATCTTTTGAACACTGTGAAACCAACTTGCCTTGAATAGCATATTGCAAAATTGATTTTTTCAGTTGTTCAGGCAGCTTTTTATTTAAGCGACCTATTGCCGCTTCTGCCGCCGAATACTCTTCCACATATGGTAAAAGTTCCTCGATTTTAGCCACAATACGTTTTTGTTCTTCAAAAGGTGGGACGGGAATAAGCATATGCGCTAATGTTTTTGCATTACAATTGGGCTGTGCAGTCGCAACTGTTCCCTGTCTCAATTGTTGCCAATAAAATGCACTACTCATAAATTTATATATATATTCTGGAAACATTTTGTCGTGAATTTTAACTCGAATAAGATACCCTGCAAAAACGGCGGGATATTCCATTTGTTTAATAAAAAAAGATTTCCCAACCGTTCCACCAGTTCGTGCAAATAATACATCACCAGTATCTAGAGAATATTTCAAAACGTCCTCTTCTTTAATATCGCAGAAAGGAACAGAAGGCCAAATAACTCTTCCACTTTGAATATCACTAATACGCACAAAGCGGATATCGCCCTTTTCTTTTGCTGGTGCATTATAACCATACTGAATTGTGGTTGACAGATGCCCTAACCTTGCCCATTCCCAACTTTCGGGAATCTCAAAGGGAATCTCATCATCAATACAGGCTACCACTTTGCCACGAACCTCATAAAAAGATTCTCCTTCACGGTAGATGAAAGATTCATTTCTATCTTTTTTTATCTTCTTTTCTGCGATAAGTTTCTGCTTTTCATCCTGAATTTTCTTGAGCAGATCTTTTGCAGGTTCATCACCCGGATTCTGAGGCACCAGCTTGCCTTGGATGGCATATTGGAGAATGGATTTTTTCAGTTGTTCTCCTGTCATCTTATTCCTCCTCAATGCTGAACCCGAGAATACTGGTGATTTTGCTCAGTGTAGAATCTATTTTGGCATCCAGGCTCTTCCGCTTCTCATGATATTCCAGGATCAGCTCTTTCGGTTCCAGTATAATCTCTTCTTCCTGCGGAATGCCGCAGAGGTCCAGATTGTATCCACCTTTCACCAGTTCTTCTGCAGTATATTTCTTGGCCTTGGAGAATCCGTCCACTTCAATTTCTTTCCGGTTCTCCCACCATTCCACGGCCGGTGCAAAATGCTCCAGCTTCATCGGTTTTGTCTTCGAAAAATTCTTATACCCTTCCGGCATGTCCAGACGATAGAACCAGGTCTCTTCGGTGGGTCCGTTCATGTCGAAGAACAATATATTCGTGGTGATGGATGTATAGGGTGCGAACACACTGTGGGGAAGACGGATGATAGTATGAAGATTGAACTCTTTCAGCAGTTTCTTCTTCAGGTTCACTTTTGTGCTGTCTGTACCGAAGAGGAATCCATCCGGCAGAATGACCGCTGCTCTGCCCTTTTCCTTGAGCCGGTACATGATAACGGACATAAAGAGATCAGCCGTCTCACTGCCACGCAGCTCCATGGGGAAATTGCTCTGGATCTCTTTCTTCTCGCTACCGCCATACGGAGGGTTCATAAGTACCACATCAAACTTCTCCTCCGCCTTGTAATCCCGCACATTGCCATCCAGGCTGTTCCCGTGAAGCACATTGGGTGAATCCACATCGTGAAGCAGCAGGTTGGTGATGCAGAGCAGATAGGGAAGCGGTTTCTTCTCCACACCGTAGAGGTTGTCCATGAATCTTCTGTCGGCCGCGGAGTCCACCTTCTTGTCCAGATATTTGATAGTGGAGGTAAGGAAACCGCCGGTACCGCAGGCGAAGTCGGCAATCCGGTCCTCCAGACCAGGATCCATCATCTGCACCATGAAGTCCGTCACTGCGCGGGGGGTATAGAACTCGCCCGCATTGCCTGCGGACTGCAGTGTGCGCAGCAGCGTCTCGTAAATCTCGCCGAAAGCGTGACGGTCCTTATACTGGGTGAAATCAATCCCGTCAATCTCATTCACTACCTGACGCAGAAGGATGCCGTCCTTCATGTAGTTGTTGTTGTCCGCAAAAACAGACTTCACAACCGCTTTCTTAAGCGGAGTTTTCTCATCTATTTCCAGATTTCTCAATGTCTGGAAAAGGTCGTTGTTGATAAAATTCAGCAGGCCATCACCGGTCAGTGCACTGCCGTCTTTCCGGTCCACCGCCCAGTTTCTCCAGCGAAGCCGTTCGGGAATGATAGATTCATAGTCATCTTCCATGAACTCCCATTCCTGCTCTTTCGCATCATATACTTTCAGGAAGAGAATCCAGACCATCTGCTCAATACGCTGAGCATCGCCGTTGATTCCCGCATCGTTTCTCATGATATCCTGAATTTTTTTGATAAAGTTCCCTAAGTTCACTCTCTACTCTCTCCTCACGCTACGTAAATTTGGCTCTCCAGCTGGCGGATCATCTGCAAGTATCCTGCTTTGCCGCCGAACAGCTGGGCGATATTCATCGGACTGCCATAATTGCGGAACGGATCGTTCTTGAGCGTCTCCATGCTCTCCAGCTCTTCCACACCGTTCTCCATGTATTTCTGCAACAGGGCATCCAGCACCTTACGCGCTTTCTCACTGTATTGTTCCATCAGACCGTTCTGCTTCGCCATCCTGACTCTCTCTGCCCGGGTAAGGGGCTTCTTGTCGTAGGCGATATGGCAGATCAGGTCGAAATCATCCATGTCGTGGAATTTCATATGGTCCCGCAGAACGTCCAGAAGGATATTCTGTTTTTCCAGCTCCTCCACAATGGCTTTCTTCCGCTCAGTGCTGTTCCAATGCTGGATGAAATCGTCCAGTGTGGCATACTCACCGAGAATGTTCTTCTTCGTATAGTCAATCAGCTTGCTGATAATAGGGCGTCCATCCGGACCAAGGTAGGAGACCGTCTCCAGAACGACATTCACCTTTTTCCCCTTGATTCTGTATTTTGCGAGATGCTCCTCGCACTCCGGATTGGGAACGACCTCTCCGGGATTCTCCTGCGGATCCTCCTTTTTAGGTTCCGGAGGCAGTTTGTTCTTGCTGACAAGCTCCACAATCGGTTCTCCGTCGAAAGCAGGATCGAAGAAGTTTTTCGTCGCCCCGCGGAAATCTATGATAGTGAAGAAAAGCTTGTCATGCTCCTCGTTCACCCGGGTGCCGCGTCCCACAATCTGCTTGAACTCGGTCATGGATTCGATATGGGTGTCAAGCACGATCACCTTGCAGGTCTTGCAGTCCACACCGGTGGTCAGCAGCTTCGAGGTTGTCACGACAACAGGATATCTGCTGTGGACATCGATGAAGTTGTCCAGCTGGGCTTTACCCGCCTGGTCGTCGCCGGTGATTTTCATCACATACCGGTCATCAAGCTTCATCAAGTCGCTGTTCAGATTCACCAGCTCCTGCCGCATCCTTTCCGCATGGTCGATATCCACACAGAAGATGATGCTCTTGGCATACCGGTCATGACGCTTCAGATACTCGGTGACACGTTGAGCCACCGTTTTTGTCCGCTCCTCGATCACCAGACGCTTGTCATAGTCCTTGGTGCCATATTCCCGGTCCTCAATCACTTCGCCCTTCTGGTCCACCTGGTCTTTCTGAGGCCGGAATCCCTCAATATCGATATCCAGATTCACACGGATCACCTTGTAAGGTGCCAGGAACCCATCCTCTATACCTTCTTTCAGCGAATAGGTATATACAGGTTCTCCAAAATACGTGATGTTGGACACATCTTTCGTCTCTTTCGGCGTAGCTGTCATGCCAATCTGCGTGGCACTGCTGAAATAATCCAGGATACGCCGCCACTGGGACGCTTCTTTCGCCGATCCCCGATGGCACTCGTCGATGACAATCAGGTCGAAGAACTCCGGCTCAAATTCCCGGAACGGCTCCTCGCCTTCCTCACCGGCCAGCTGCTGGTACAATGCCAGATACACCTCATATGAACTGTCCAGCTTGCGCCCCTCCACCTTTGTCATCACCTTGGAAAAGGGCTTGAAATCCTGCATCATGGTCTGGTCCACCAGAATATTCCGGTCCGCCAGAAACAGAATCTTTTTCTTCACGCCTTTTTTCCAGAGCCGGTGGATAATCTGGAAGGCCGTATATGTTTTGCCCGTGCCGGTGGCCATGACCAGCAGAATACGGTTCTGTCCTTTGGCGATGGCTTCCACCGTCTTGTTGATGGCAATCCGCTGGTAATAACGGGGCACCTTGTCCCCGCGCTGGAAATAATACGGAGTGGTGACAATATCCTCCTGCTCCGGAGTAAACCCTTTCGCTGCCACATACCGTTTCCACAGCGCTTCGCGGGTAGGGAATTTATCCAGGGGGATCTCAGTCTCTTTTCCCAAAAGCTTGTCATGCTCAATAAAACAGTCACCGTTGGAGCTGTACACGAAAGGAACATCAAGAATCCGCGCATACTCCAGCGCCTGCTGCAACCCGTACTCAGGCGATTTATCGTTGGCTTTGGCTTCCACAACAGCCAGCGGCAGGTTACGGTTGTAAAACAGCAGGTAGTCAGCGCTTTTGCGTTTGCCCCTTCTGGCCACATCACCATTGACGATAATGCGCCCGTCGGTGAAACTGTACTCCATCACAATATGGTCTTTCCATCCAGCATCATGAAGCGCAGGCGTTATGAAACGTCTTTTTATATCTTCTTCAGACATCTGTTTTTTATCCAGCATGAGCAATCCCTCCATTGGCACACTCATTCCTAACAGTTTCATTGTACTTCATTTCTTGCGTTTATGGAAGTTTATAGGAGATTATGCAAGGAAATATACATAGATTCAAGCTGTCTCCATCCGTTAAATCATCATTCCTGTTTTTTCTTTTGCGACATCTTTCACCTTATACAAATGATACTTGATACTGGAATCGTAGGAGAAAATCTCTTTCAGCT
>CALAZX010000008.1 GCA_937926555.1 uncultured Negativicutes bacterium
AGGAACAGGGGATTTTATGGCAGAGAACACGTTGAGAAAAGGACAGCAGATTGAAATCGGCATCACCGGACTGGGCAGTGACGGGAAGGGCATCGGCCGCCATGAGGGCATGGCCGTGTTCGTTCCGGGAACCTTGCCCGGCGAGGAGGTGTCCGTGACGGTGCAGCAGGTGAAGAAGAGCTTCGCCACCGGCCGGCTGAAAGAGGTGCTGAAGCCCTCCAAGGAGCGGGTGGAGCCCCGCTGCCCGGTATACGAGCAGTGCGGCGGCTGCCAGCTCCAGCACATCTCCTACGAGGGAGAGCTGCGGGAGAAACAGCAGCAGGTGAAGGACGCCCTGGAGCGGATCGGCCACCTGAAGAACGTGCCGGTGCTGCCCCCGATGGGGGCGGAGAACCCCTGGAACTACCGGAACAAGATGCAGGTGCCGGTGTCCGGGAAGAAGGGCAAGCTCCATATCGGCTGCTTCGCCGCCGCCACCCACCAGGTCATCGACGTGGACGACTGCTTCATCCAGAAGGAGAAGAACAACGAGATTGCCCGGGTGGTGCGCCAGTGGATGGAGAAATACCGCATCCCCGCCTATGACGAAGACAAGGGGATCGGCATGGTCCGCCACATCATGGCCCGTGTGGGCGCCCATACCGGCGAGATCATGGTCTGCCTGGTCACCGCGGTGGAGATCCTGCCCCGGACCAAGGAGCTGACCAAGATGCTGAAGGCGGCCATCCCCGGCCTGAAGAGCGTGGTGCAGAACGTGAACAAGCGGAGCACCAACGTGATTCTGGGGAACAAGACCAAGCTGCTCTACGGCAAGCCCACCATCAAGGACAAGATCGGACCGCTGAAGTTCAACATCTCCGCCCAGTCCTTCTTCCAGGTGAACAGCGAGCAGGCCGAGCGCCTCTACGCCAAGGCCCTGGAATTCGCCGCCCTCACCGGCAAGGAGAGCGTGGTGGACCTGTACTGCGGCACCGGCACCATCACCCTGTTCCTGGCACGGAAAGCCAGACAGGCCATCGGCATCGAGATTGTGCCATCCGCTATCAGGGACGCCAAGAAAAACGCCCAGGCCAACCGGGTGGGGAACGCCAAGTTCATCCTGGGGGACGCCGCGGTGGAGATGCCCAACCTGGTGGAGCAGGGACTCCGCCCCGACGTGGTGATTCTGGATCCGCCCCGCGCAGGCTGCGAGGAGAAGGTGCTGGCCGCCATCGTGAAGGTGCGTCCTGAGCGCATTGTCTACGTGTCCTGCAACCCGGCCACCCTGGCCCGCGACCTGGCCTACCTGGACAAGCACGGCTATCCCACGGTGAAAGCCCAGCCCTGCGACATGTTCAGCCGGACCCACCACGTTGAGAGTGTCTGCTTGATGTCTAGGGTGAAAGAGTAGAGTGTAGAAAAGCCTTGAAATAGAGGGATTTTCGCTATGTGGTTAATTTTGCCATAGAAGTAAAGCTGCCTGTTTTCGTTCAGAACCAAACATATCTACTGCAAAAATGCCGTAGGGTTGAGTTGACAGCTTGAAAACGGGTAGGTTGTGTTGATAGGATTGATAAAATATTATGGTGTGTTGACGGAATAATTATATGATGTTTTTTCGCCAGAGTTCACGGGTATTTCAAAATTAATAGGCTATTCATCATACTCGGAAATACACCTGATGTTGATTAGCCACAAGAGGTGGATATGGAAAAGAGAGTAAACTATATCCCTGCTGTACGTTCCAAGATTGAAAAGAAGGTTGGAATTTACTGCAGGGTTAGTACAAATGATATGGAACAATTGAATAGTCTTACTGCTCAGATTTCTGGACTCACTCGACTTGTGGCTACGGTTGATACTTGGCGATTAGTTGATGTCTATATTGATATTGCCTCAAGCAAATCAAAATCGCCAAGAAAAGACTTTGCTCGTATGATTGAAGATGGCAGGCAAAAGAAAATTAATATAGTGATAACCAAAAGCCTTAGTCGGTTTGGTAGGGATACTGTTGATACACTTGAAGCATTGAAAGTATTAAGAGAATCTGACGTTCGGGTTATTTTTGAGCAGGAAAATCTTGATTCCTCTGAAACAGATAGTCAACTGATGATTTCCATCGTGGAGGCACTGGCACAAGCAGAAAATGAAAGCAGAAGTGAAAATATAAAATGGGGTCTAAAGCAAAGAGCGGCACAAGGCACATCAAAACTTTATAATTGAAAATGCTATGGCTGTGGACATGATGAAAATGAAGAGTTAATTATTAACTTTCAACGAGAAAAAATAG
>CALAZX010000009.1 GCA_937926555.1 uncultured Negativicutes bacterium
GTGACTGGAGTTCAGACGTGTGCTCTTCCGATCTGTCCCCATAGGCGCAGCGGGCCACCTCACGGACGCCGAACACAGCGTCCTGAGAGGAGTTGTAGATGTATCCTTCCCGGGGATAGACAATCCGCCTGTCCCGGATGGCCTTGATGGTCTGGAGGGACGGATCCTTCAAATAGCTGTCGTTGAACGCCTTGGTGTCGAAGTTACCGTGGTCATTGTAGACCGGCATCAAGAGCACGTCGGGATTGATCTTCACCAGCAGCTCCTTGGTGAGCTCCTGCCCGTTCTGCAGGCCGGCGGCGGAGATGCCGTTCACCACGTTGGCGTGGGTGCAGATGTCGTCATAGATGCAGCCTTTCCCACCGTACCGGGTCATCAGGGAGATGAGCACGGCGTTCTGCCGCTTCTCCGCCGGGATGCGGTCCGTCCTCTCCTTCACGTCCGCCAGCTCCTTGCGCATCATGCAGACCAGCTCCGCCCCTTTCGCCGGCTCTCCCAGGGCGTCGGCGATGAGCCGCACGTTCTTCTCGATCTCCGCGATGTCTTTCGCACCGTAGGTCACCACCACGAGAATCCTCATCTCCCGCAGCATGTGGATCACCTCGGGCTTCCCCCAGTCCGGCACGATCACCACGTCCGGATGGAGGGAGAAGATCTCCTCCGCGCCGGGATTCTTGATTTTCCGCGGCACCTTCCGGGCCAGCGGCGCCACATTGGAGCTCACCGGGTCGTCCAGCAGCGCGTTCACCGCCACCAGCCGGTCCGACCTCACCAGCCCCAGCACAATCTGGTCCATGCCCAGGGACAGTGTCAGGATACGCTGCGGCTTCTTCTCGAACTTCACCTTGTCGCCGCGGCTGTCCACCACGGTATACGGTCCGTCACCGGGGTCCTTCATCACCTGCTGCCCGCAGGGCCCCTCCACCAGGTCCTCCTTCGCGGCGGTACCGCCTCCGGAAGAGCCGCTGCAGCCGCCCAGCAGCACGGACAGCGCTAGCAGCACTGTCATCAGCAGCCTTGCCGCCGTTCCGGACAGCATCGTTCCGTCAGCGGTCCTGTTCTTTTTTCCGTCGCATCTCTCACTCATGCTTTTCCACCTGTTTCTCTCTTCCACGTTCCGGCACTCATACAATTATTCTGCGGCAAGCAGAATGTCAACCTTAAAACCGCATGCACAGAAAAAGGCCGCCTTCCGGAGAAGACGGCCCTGTTGTGTCGGAAATGATAACCGATGGGATGGTATCCCTCAGATTATTTGTTCAGTTTCCAAACTTCTTCCATCAGGTTGGAGTATTCTTTATCCAGCAACATCAGGATTTCGTCCA
>CALAZX010000010.1 GCA_937926555.1 uncultured Negativicutes bacterium
TGATAGACGAACCCTTTGGAGTGAGGAGAAGTATGACAGACTATATTGTGCAGACAAAAGACCTGGAAGTGTTCTACGGAGACTTCCAGGCCCTGAAGAAGACAAGCATGGATTTTCCCGAGAAGGCCGTCACGGCGCTGATCGGGCCTTCCGGCTGCGGCAAATCCACCTTCCTCCGGTCCATCAACCTGATGAACCAGGAGCTGGGGAACTGCCGCGTCACCGGGGAGATTCTCTACAAAGACGAGAACATCCTGGACGAGAACGTGGACCGCTACGAGCTGCGGAAATCCATCGGCATGGTGTTCCAGAAACCCAACCCCTTCCAGATGAGCATCTACGACAACATCACCTTCGCCCTGAAATGCCACGGTATCAAGGACAAGAAGATCCTGGACCAGCGGGTGGAGGAGGCCCTGACCCAGGCGGCCCTCTGGGATGAGGTGAAGGACAAGCTGAAGAAGAGCGCCCTGGCCCTGTCCGGCGGACAGCAGCAGCGTCTCTGCATCGCCCGGGTGCTGGCGGTGAAACCCGACGTGCTCCTGATGGACGAGCCCACCTCGGCCCTGGATCCCATCTCCACGGCACGCATCGAGGAGCTGGCCCTGGAGCTGAAGAAGGATTACACCATCATCATCGTCACCCATAACATGCAGCAGGCCACCCGCATCTCGGACCGCACCGGGTTCTTCCTCATGGGGGAACTGATCGAGTACGCGCCCACCAGCCAGCTTTTCTCCACTCCCCGGCACAAGAAGACCGAGGACTACATCACCGGACGGTTCGGCTGACGGTCTCTGCGGGAAAAGCGGAATACGGTATTTTCTGCATCGGGAGAGGACCTGCAGGCTTGTGGCATACGGGCATCATAACGGCAATGCCCTGACAGAGGAGGACACAGAGGATATATGAGAAACAGATTTGACCAGCAGCTGCAGACGCTGAAGAACGGCACGGCCAAGATGTTCAGCATCTGCGAGAACATGCTGCACGAGATAAACGACTGCATGGACCATGATTTCCGCAACTACGACTTCGTGGACGAGGAGAACAGGGTCTTCAGCATGGGCAAGGAGATCGAGAAGACCGGCATGGAGATGCTTATCCGGCAGCAACCGGTGGCCCGGGACCTGCGCAGTATTTCCACCAGTTTCAAAATGGTCTATAATGGAAGAAGGATAGCCACCATGGTGATGGATATCCGCGACATCTACGAGACAATCGAGGATATCGGAACCCTGCAGGAGATCCCCCTCTCAGAGATGGGGGAACTGACCGAAAGGCAGCTGCAGCAGAGCGTGGACTGCCTGGTGACGGAGGATCCGGATCTGGCCATGGCCATCAACGATGACGTCATCGACGGCATGTTCCAGGAAATCAAGCGGCAGCTGATCGAGAAGATGAAAGAGAATCCCGACAAGGGCGGCGACTATGTGAATCTGCTGATGATCGCCAAGTACTTCGAGAAAATCGGAGACCACAGCGTGAACATCGCGGAGAACAGCTATTTCGCCATCACCGGACGGGAGATGACCCGGTAGACGGAAACGGCCGGGAAAAGGACCGGACCGCGCGGCCGAAGATGTGCGGGCGGACCTGCGCAGAGGCGCAGAGCCGGGCGCACAGACGAGGCGATGCGGATGAGTCCGGAAAGACGACAGGAAGAGGAGCGGAACGATGATCTATCTTTTGGAGGACGACAGGAGCATACGGGAGCTGATTGTGTATACCCTGCAT
>CALAZX010000011.1 GCA_937926555.1 uncultured Negativicutes bacterium
ATGGACTAAGGAGGAAACCACATCATGTTATATGTTAGCACCCGGGGCCAGGCGCCGATCGCGTCCGCGGCCCATGTGATCAAGGAAGGACTGGCAAGAGACGGGGGACTGTTCGTTCCCCAGAACATCCCCAAAGTGCATCTGGACGACATCCTGACCATGCACGCCATGCCCTACTCCCAGTGTGTGGCCAGCGTGCTGAAACTGTTCCTCACGGATTACACCGTGGATGAGCTGCTGGAATGCGCCGAGGCCGCCTATACCCAGGAGAAGTTCGGCAACGACCCGACGTGCTGGAGTTGTGGCACGGACCCACCATGGCCTTCAAGGACATGGCCCTGCAGATCCTGCCCCATCTCATGACCCGGGCCCAGAAGAAGACCGGCGAGGAGAGCCGCATCGTGATCCTGGCCGCCACCTCCGGTGACACGGGCAAGGCTGCCCTGGAAGGCTTCGCCGACGTTCCCGGCACCGACATCATCGTCTTCTATCCCACCGACGGCGTGAGTCCCATCCAGAAACTGCAGATGACCACCCAGAAGGGCGGCAATGTGGCGGTATTCGGCATCGAGGGCGACTTCGACGACGCTCAGCGGGGCGTGAAGGAGATCTTCAGCGACCAGGCCCTGGCAGGGAAGCTGGCCGAGCACGGCTACTGCTTCTCCTCCGCCAACTCCATCAACTGGGGGAGACTGGCGCCCCAGATCGCCTACTATTTCAAGGCCTACGCCTCCGCCGTGGCCAACGGACGGATCAAACCCGGCGACCCCATCATCTACGCGGTGCCCACCGGCAACTTCGGCGACATCCTGGCGGGCTACTACGCCAAACGCATGGGCCTGCCCGTGAAGCGCTTCATCTGCGCCTCCAACTCCAACAACGTGCTCACCGAGTTCATCAACACCGGCAAGTACAACCGGAAACGGGACCTGCTGAAGACCAGCTCCCCCTCCATGGACATCCTGGCGTCCAGCAACCTGGAGCGGCCGCCCTATGCTGTGACGGAAGGCGCCCAGGAGAAGGTGGCCGACTGGATGAAAGAGCTCCAGGACAACGGCTTCTACGAAGTGGACAGCCGCACCCGCAACGAGGTACAGGAGAACTTCTTCGGCGCCTGGGCCGACGAGATGGAGACCGGTGACGCCATCGGCCGCATCTACAACGACTACCATTACCTGATGGACCCCCATACCGCCGTGGCCTGGAAAGCCACCGAGAAATACCGTCTGCTGTCCAGCGACGACACCTACGCCGTGGTTCTCTCCACCGCCAGCCCCTACAAGTTCAACAAGGCTGTGCTGGAAGGCCTGGGCAAAGGGGAGGGCGTGGATGACAGCCGTCCCTTCGAGGCTGTCCGCAAGCTCCACGAGGAGACGGAGCTGCCGCTGCCCCGCCAGATGGGCGAGCTGGAGAAGCTGCCGGTGCTCCATGAGCAGGTGATCGGGGCCGCCGCCATGCCGGAGGCCATCTGCACCAAGCTGGGAATCTGAGTGAGGATATAGTCCGGACAGGGGAAAGAGCAAAAAAATACTTGCTAGCTCCGCCGGTCTATGATATAATTTTTCAAGTGTTTAATACACACGCAGCCGGATTCCGCGTCTGTCCGCATGTAGCGGTGCGCAGGAAGTTGAAAGCTGCGGAGGAAAAAACAGGAGGAAAGAAAACATGTCTATTATCTCTATGAAACAACTGCTGGAAGCCGGCGTGCATTTCGGTCATCAGACCCGCCGCTGGAACCCGAAGATGGCTAAGTACATCTTCACCGAAAGAAACGGTATCTACATCATCGACCTGCAGAAAACCGTCAAGAAAGTTGACGAAGCTTACAACTTTGTACGCGACGTAGCTGCCAACGGCGGCGACGTTCTGTTCGTCGGCACCAAGAAACAGGCTCAGGAAGCTATGCGCGAAGAAGCTACCCGCTGCAACATGTTCTACGTGAACGAGCGTTGGCTGGGCGGCATGCTGACCAACTTCAAGACCATTCAGAAACGTATCTCCCGTCTGCGTCAGCTGGAGAAAATGCAGGAAGACGGCACCTTTGACGTACTGCCCAAGAAAGAAGTTCAGCAGCTGCTCCACGAGATGGAGAAACTGAACAAGAACCTGGGCGGCATCAAAGATATGAAAAAACTGCCGGCTGCTATGTTCATCGTTGACCCCCGCAAAGAGCACATCGCTGTTCTGGAGGCTCACAAACTGAACATTCCTATCGTTGCGACCGTTGACACCAACTGCGATCCGGACGAGATCGATTACGTGATCCCCGCAAACGACGACGCTATCCGCGCTGTACGCCTGCTGTCCTCCAAGATGGCTGACGCTGTGCTGGAAGGCCGTCAGGGCCAGCAGAACGCTGAAGCTGCAGAAGCTCCGGCAGAAGCTGAATAATTATAAACATCCCACAGGATTCAATTGAGTGACACGACAAACGCGAAGTTCCATACTTCGCGTTTGACATATCATGTGAAAATTTTCAAGAATTAGTATTCTCAGGAGGAAACGAAAATGGCAAATATTACTGCTGCTTTAGTAAAAGATCTGCGTGAACGTACCGGCGCCGGCATGATGGACTGCAAAAAAGCCCTGGTGGCCTGCGAAGGTGAAATCGAGAAAGCCATCGACTTCCTGCGTGAAAAAGGTTTGTCCCAGGCTGCTAAGAAAGCAGACCGCGTAGCTGCTGAAGGCGCTGTTGTAGACTATATTTCCGCAGATGAGAAGGTTGGCGTTATCCTGGAAGTCAACTGCGAGACCGACTTCGTTGGCAAAAACGAGGATTTCCAGGCTCTGGCTACTTCCATCGCTAAACAGGTTGCTGAACTGAACCCCGCCGACGTTGAAGCTCTGCTGGCTTCCGAGATGGACGGCAAAACCGTTCAGGACGTTGTTACCGCCGCTATCGCAAAAATCGGCGAGAACATCTCCGTACGTCGTTTCCAGCGTTACGAGAGCGCTGAGGGCAAAGTATACAGCTACATCCATGGCGGCGGCAAGATCGGCGTCCTGGTTGACATGAAAGGCGGCGACGCTGAGCTGGGCAAAGACATCGCTATGCAGGTTGCTGCTGCGAACCCCCAGTATCTGACCCGCGCTGAAGTTCCGGCTGACGTTCTGGACCGTGAGAAAGACGTTCTGACCGAGCAGGCCCGCAACGAAGGCAAACCCGAGAAAATCATCGAGAAGATGGTTCTGGGCCGTATCAACAAATTCTACAAAGAAGTATGCCTGGTTGACCAGGAATTCATCAAAGATGGCGACCTGACCATCACCAAACTGCTGAAATCCAAAGACGCTGAAGTAGCAAGATTCGCACGCTTCCAGCTGGGTGAAGGCATTGAGAAGAAACAGGAAGACTTCGCCGCTGAAGTTGCTTCTTTCATGAAATAAGCGACACGGACAAGTCTTTGAACGGTTGAACCGTTGGACCGTATTCGCCTCTGGTGGATACGGTCTTTTTATGGCCGGGAACAGGGGGAGACGGCACTGTGATGTCATGCGCTCCGGCGCAGTGTGCGTACTGGCGGTCTCCGGGACAGGCGGGAAACGCATCTGTGGACAGGATGCGGTGCTGCAGGTCCTCCGGGTTCCCGGAACAGACAAATATAATAAGAGAACACCTGGGTGTTCTCTTATTTTTTGCCCGGAAGCGGAGAGATTCCGTGAGGAACGGCTTCCGGCAGCCTGCAACAGAACAGAGCGGTGTTTTCCGTCCCGGGAACGAAATATGATAATTGTTACAGAATATCTTGGGATACCCGTTTTTCAAGCAGGCATAAATGTGGTATAATATACGTTAATGAAAAGGGAAAAAATACAATTTGGGAGGGGTATTCGTGGCAGAAAATAAATACCAGAGAGTAGTACTGAAACTCAGCGGCGAGGCGCTGGCCGGTGAAAAAGGATACGGCATCGATCCCGCTGTGGTCGAGAACATCGCGAAACAGATCCAGGAGGTGCTGGATACCGGCACGGAGGTGGCCATCGTCAATGGCGGCGGCAACATCTGGCGGGGACTTTCCGGCGCAAGCAAAGGCATGGACCGCGCCACTGCGGATTACATGGGAATGCTGGCGACAGTGATCAATTCCCTGGCGCTGCAGGACGCATTGGAGCAGAGAGGCGTACCCACCCGGGTGCAGACCGCCATCGAGATGCGGCAGATCGCTGAACCGTACATCCGCCGCCGCGCTGTCCGCCATCTGGAGAAGGAGCGCGTGGTGATTTTCGCCGCGGGTACCGGCAACCCGTACTTCAGCACCGATACCACCGCCGCCCTGCGTGCGGCCGAGATCGAGGCTGATGCCATCCTGATGGGCAAGAACGGCGTGGACGGTGTCTACGACTCCGACCCGGCCATCAACCCCGATGCTAAGAAATTCGACAGACTGGCGTACCTGGATGTCATCCAGAAGCATCTCAGCGTGATGGACTCCACGGCGATCAGCCTGTGCATGGACAACCATATCCCCATCATCGTTTTCAACATCGAGACCCCCGGTAATATCTTGCGTGCAGCCCTGGGGACTGTAGAAGGCACTATTGTAGGAGGAAAATAATCATGGAATTTATTCAGGAAGTACTGCAGAAGCATGAACCGAAAATGAAAGGCCAGATGGACCATCTCCGCGAGGAGCTGGCAGGACTCCGCGCAGGCCGCGCGACTCCGGCGCTGCTGAACAACATCACCGTGGACTACTACGGCATGCCCACCCCGATCAACCAGGTGGCCAACATCTCCGTACCGGAACCCCGGATGCTGGTGATCCAGCCCTGGGAGGCCTCCATGCTGAAAGAGATCGGCAAAGCCATCATGTCTTCCGACCTGGGCCTGAACCCCAACAACGACGGCGCTGTGATCCGTCTGAACCTGCCCATGCTCACCGAGGAGAGACGTAAAGAGCTGGTGAAGACTGCCAACAAACGCACCGAGGAGACCCGTGTGGGCATCCGCAACGTGCGCCGCGACATCATCGACGAGTTCAAGAAGATGGAGAAGAAAAAAGAGATCTCCGAGGACGAGCTGAAGGTGGGCGAGGAGAAGGCGCAGAAACTCACTGACAAATACATGGCCGAGATCGACAAACTGATCGAAGTCAAAGAGAAAGAGATCATGGAAGTGTGACCCTATGCCCGATGTAGTGGCACTGCCTCTCGCGAAGGCCCGTGAGGTCCTGGCGGAAAGCGGCTGGGACTGTGAGGTGGAATACTCCGCCTCCGGTTACCGGGAGGAGGGGACGGAGAACTGCCGTCCCGAAGAATACGTCATTAGACAGCTTCCGCTGTCTGATCATAAACTGAAATTAACTGTTGCGGTTAAGTGGAGAAGGGAGGTGCTCCAGGATGGCTTTCAAAATCAATAAAGACGCTTGCGTAGGCTGCGGTACATGCGCTTCTGTATGTCCGGTAGGCGCTGCGAAAGAAGACGGTGAGGGTAAATACGAAATCACCGCCGACGAATGTGTGGAATGCGGCGCTTGCGCTGCAAACTGCCCGACTGGTGCAATTGAACAGTAACTGACACAGAATTGAATGGGGCGCCCCTCTCTGTCAAAAGAGAGGGGATGCCGATTTTTGTTTTATGGAAAGGTCGTGGACTCGTGTTTGAGAAGTGGTTTCAGACAGGCAGCAAGACCCCTGATAATGCGCCGCTGGACGGCGGTCCGGAACTGGATCCCGCGAAGATACCGCAGCATATCGCCATTATCATGGACGGCAACGGCCGCTGGGCGAAGGCCCGGGGGAAAGTGCGCACCTATGGCCACAAAGCCGGGGCGGAGACGCTGAAAACCATCGTCCGCGCCGCCGACAAGCTGGGCGTCAAGGTCATCACGGCCTATGCTTTTTCCACGGAGAACTGGAAACGCCCCGTAACGGAAGTGCGCTTCATCATGGAGCTGCTCAGCTATTACCTGACCCATGAGATCGATGAGTTCAGGGACAACAATGTGCAGGTCCGTTTCATGGGCTCCCGGGAGGGACTGCCCGACGTGGTCAACGAGAAGATGGACTATGCCATCGCGCAGACCGAAGACAATACCGGTATCATTCTGAATCTGGCAATAAATTACGGCGGACAGGCGGAGATCCTCCACGCCACACGGGCCATCGCGGCCAAAGTGGCGGCGGGCGAACTGAAGCCCGGGGATATCGATGCCCGCGTATTTGAAGATAATCTCTATTCCCGCGGCCTTCCGGCACCGGATCTGATGATCCGTCCCGGCGGCGACCACCGGATCAGCAATTTCCTGCTGTGGCAGATCGCCTATGCGGAGATCTGGACCACCCCCGTGTTCTGGCCCGACTTCACGCCGGACATGCTGGTGGAGGCCATCCGTTCCTACCAGGGACGGGAGCGCCGTTTCGGCGGTCTGGTGAAAAAAGCGGAGGAGAAGTGAGCGCATCCCTGCCATGGGGCGGGGGAAGGGCGTGCCCGTGACGGTGTCCCGGAAGGGCTTCCGGCGGCTGCGGCCCTGCGCACAATCATGACAAACGATAACTAGCAAGGATGGATGCAGCGTGTTGAAACGTATTCTGACGGCCATCGTGGGAATCCCCGTGGCTGTTTTCCTGGTGACAAAGGGCGGCTGGATGTTCGGCGCCGCCATGTTGCTGCTGGCCGGGGTCGCCTGGCACGAGTATGAGGGGATGGCCCGGCACGGGTCCGTCACCCTGTATAAACTGACGTCCGGACTGCCGGCCCTTCTGCTGGTGCTGACGGCCTGTCTGGACCGGGAGGACCTGCTGCTTCCCATTCTCACCCTGGCGGTGCTGGCCGTCCTGTTCGAAGGCCTTTACCGCCGCTGCCACTATGAGGACATGAACTGGGTGGAGAACACCTCCGTGTCCCTGGCGGCGCTTTTCTATACAGGCCTGCTTTTCGCGCATATCCCGCTGCTGCGCGAGTACTCCTCCCAGCCCGCGGTGTGGGGAGGCCTGAGTTTCAGCCGCGGCGAGCTGGCGCTGTGGATGGTGCTCCTGGGCACCTGGTCCAGCGACACCTTCGCCTACTTCTTCGGACGGGCTTTCGGCAGACATCCCTTCTGTGTGGTGAGCCCCAAGAAATCCATGGAGGGCGCGGTGGCCGGTTTCATCTTCGCCCTGGCGGTGACCGCCGGCGTGGCGTACTGCGGCCTGGCGATCCCCATGGGGATTTCCCTGCTCCTGGGCCTGTGCGTGGCGTTCTGCGCACCGGTGGGGGACCTGGTGGAATCCATGCTGAAACGCTCTTTTGACATCAAGGATTCGGGCAGCTTCTTCCCGGGTCATGGCGGCGTGCTGGACCGTTTCGACAGCCTGCTCTTCGCCATCCCCGCCACCTACTATGTGATGAAGCTGTTCGGCGTATAGGAGGATATCCCGGAATGAAAAACATCGCTGTACTGGGAAGCACCGGATCCATCGGCAAGCAGACACTGGACGTGGCTGCGGCCAATCCGGACAAACTGAGCATCAAAGTGCTGGCGGCCCATTCCAATGTGGAACTGATGCTGCGGCAGATCAAGGAATTCCAGCCGGATTTCGCCGTGCTGGTTGACAAGAAGGCGGCTCTGGAGCTCCAGGGCCATGACACGGGCAGGACCGAGATCCTCAGCGGGGAGGAGGGCCTGCTGGCCGCCGCCTCCTACGAGGGGGTGGACACGGTGCTGGGCGCCATGGTCGGCTATGCCGGTCTGCGTCCCACCATGACCGCCATCAACCACGGCAAGGACATCGCCCTGGCCAACAAGGAGACCCTGGTGGCCGCCGGCAGCCTGGTGATGGAGGCCGTGGCCCGGAACAAGGTGAGCCTGACCCCGGTGGACAGTGAGCACAGCGCTGTGTTCCAGTCCCTGCGGTGCGGCACCCACAAGGAAGTGAAACGCATCATCCTCACCGCTTCCGGCGGACCTTTCCGCGGGAAGAAGAAAGAGGAGCTGGCGGATGTGACCATCGACCAGTGCCTCAACCATCCCAACTGGAGCATGGGAAAGAAGATCACGGTGGACAGCTCCACCCTGGCCAACAAGGGCCTGGAGGTCATCGAGGCCCACTGGCTCTTCGACGTGCCCTATGAGAAGATAGACGTGGTGATCCACCCCCAGAGCATCATCCACTCCCTGGTGGAGTATGTGGACGGCGCGGTGATCGCACAGCTGGGCCTGCCGGACATGCGGCTGCCCATCCAGTACGCCTTCTCCTTCCCGGGACGCTATGACTGCTCCTTCGGGCAGCTGGACCTGGTGAAGGCGGGCACACTGACCTTCGAGGCGCCGGATCTGGAGGCGTTCCCCTCTCTGAAGCTGGCCATCGAGTGCGGCAAGGCGGGCGGAACCCTGCCCTGCGTGTTCAACGCCGCCAACGAGGAGTGCGTGTACGCGTTCCTGGACGGGAAAATCAAGTATCCGGACATCCCCGCCACTGTGGCGCGGGTGGTGGAGGCCCATCACTCCGTGGACCGTCCGGAGATAGAGGATATCGAGGAGGCGGACGCTGCTGCCCGCCGTCAGACGAAGGAGTTCCTGGCCGGCCTGGCGTGAGCCGGGCAGAGGCGCAGGCGCGGCCTGTCTGAAAAGGGAGGTTTCTTTTGGTAACACTGTTAGCTTGCATATTTGTATTCGGCATACTGGTCTCCGTCCATGAGTTCGGCCACTTCATCACGGCGAAACTCACGGGCATGCGGGTGGATGAGTTCGCCATCGGCTTCGGCCCCAAACTGTTCAGCCATCAGGGGAAAGAGACCCTGTACTCCCTGCGGGCCATCCCCCTGGGAGGCTACAATAAGATATACGGCATGGAGCCCGGGGAGGAATGTGACGACCGGGGCTTCAATTCCAAGACGGTGCCCCGGCGGATGCTGGTGATCCTGGCGGGTTCCATGATGAACTTCATCCTGCCCATGGTCATCTTCAGCGGGCTCTTCATGTTCAGCGGCGTGGACATGCCGGTGAAAGAGCCGGTGTTCGGCGAGGTGCTGCAGGAGTATCCCGCAGCCAAAGCCGGCATGCTGGCGGGGGACAAGGTCCTCCAGGTCAACGGCAAGCCCGTGGCCACCTGGGAGGAGCTCCGTGCGGGCATCATGGCCGCTGACGGGAAGGACATCCCCATCCTGGTGGACCGGGGCGGGGAGGAGAAGACCTTCCACATGACCGCGGTGACCAACCCGGAGACGGGGAAACCCTTCATCGGCGTGGTGGCCGCCCTGCATAAGGTGCAGCTGGGCCCCGTTGATTCGGTGAAGCTGGCGGTGCGGGCCACCGTCAACATGGTGCAGCGTATGTACGCCGCGCTCTACCACATCTTCACCGGCAACTCCTCCGCGGAGCTGGCGGGACCTGTGGGCGTGGCCAAGATGACAGGGCAGGTGGCCCAGCAGGGCATCGCCATGCTGCTGCAGTTCACGGCCATGCTGAGCCTGAACCTGGCCATCATCAACCTGCTGCCTCTTCCCGCACTGGACGGCGGACATTTCGTCCTGCTGCTGTGGGAAGGGATCACCGGACGGAAGCTGGGCAAGAAAGTCCTGCTGAACATCCAGACCGCAGGGGTGATCATGATACTGACCATCACAATCCTGGCCACCTTCCACGACCTGACCCGGTAAGGGCGG
>CALAZX010000012.1 GCA_937926555.1 uncultured Negativicutes bacterium
CTGTCCCGTCCCGGACCCCTTCCACCGTGAATACTGCTGGCAGCTGGAGGAGCCTCTGGACCTGGCGGCCATGAATGAGGCTGCGGGCGCTTTGATTGGCACTTACGACTTCAGCGGTTTCCAGAGCGCCGGCAGCGCACCGGTGTCCCCGGTGAAGACGATCTACGAGGTGTCCTGGGAGAAGGTGGAGCTGCCCGCGGCGCTGTACCGCAGCGGTCCCTTGGGAGAAGGTGGTACGGCCTTCAGTTCCGGAGGCGGAGAGGGGCTGTGCCCCGCTGTCTATGTGTTCCGCATCGCCGGGAACGGCTTCGTCTACCATATGGTGAGGAACCTGGTCTGGTCCCTGGTCCGTGTGGGGCAGGGGCGGAAGACCCCGGCGGAGTTCGCCGCCGAGCTGGAGATGGCCCGTGGCGAGTTCGAGAACGCGCCGGCGCCGGCCCAGGGCCTCTACCTGGACTATGTGGGCTACCGGCCCTATGAGGAGGAGACCGGGGGAACGCGGTGAGTCTCTGCGGCAATACCGCAGGCGCTTGCGGTGGCGGTGACGGACAGAGGGAGAGGGGATGGCTTTGTATCAGCCCCGAGTTATCCACAATTTGAAATCCTGTTCCGGAAAATCCTCCGAAAAAACTGTTTTAGAGTTGACAAAAACACCATAATTGCGTACAATATACCTACGTGATTTTGTGCGCCTTTTTTGATTAGCCCCGAAGAAGACTGCGCAAACGACTCATCATCATGTTCACGTATAGTTAATAAAAAAATCATCCTGGGAGGGACATAGGAATGAAATCTTTCATGGCAAACCCGTCCAACATCGAACGCAAATGGTTCGTAGTGGACGCCACTGATAAAACTCTGGGCCGCATGGCCGCAGAAGTTGCCAAAGTCCTGCGTGGCAAACATAAACCGACCTTTACCCCGCATATGGACACTGGCGATCATGTAATCATCATCAACGCAGATAAAATCGTGCTGACCGGCAAAAAACTGACTCAGAAAGTTTATTTCCATCACACCGGTTATCTGGGCGGCGACAGATATGTAACCGCTGGCACCATGCTGAAAAACAATCCCGTTAAGATGGTTGAAGTAGCTGTCCGCGGCATGATTCCCAAGAATCGTCTGGGCGAGCAGATCTTCAAGAAACTTCATGTTTACGCTGGCGCTGAGCATCCGCATGCAGCACAGAAACCTGAAGTATTAGAAATCAACGTACGGTAATCAGGAGGAGGAAACATATTATGGCAGTAGTAACTTACAGTGCGACCGGTCGTCGCAAATCTTCCGTTGCCCGTGTCCGCCTGGTTCCGGGTGAAGGTAAAATTGTTATCAATGGCCGCGAGCTGAGCGAATACTTCGGTCTGAAAACTCTCATGCTGATCGTGAATCAGCCCCTGGAACTGACCGAGACCAAAGGCAAATATGACGTTCTGGTAAACGTTAATGGCGGCGGTATCGCTGGCCAGGCTGGCGCTATCCGTCACGGTATCAGCCGTGCTCTGTGCGACATCGACGGCGAGTTCCGTCCGGTTCTGAAAAAAGCCGGCTTCATCACTCGTGACCACCGCGAGAAAGAGCGTCGTAAATACGGCCTGAAGAAAGCTCGTAAGGCTGCACAGTTCAGCAAACGTTAATCTTCGGATTACGTCTGGAACGCAGCATCCAATTACAAAAGCGCAAAGCCCCACAACCGTATGGTTGCGGGGCTTTTTTATGTCCGGATCCGGGAGGGGCGAATCGGTCGTCTTCCGTTTCCCTGAATCCGCGCGGGTCATTTACGGCAGACCATGATGATAATGGCGCCGGCATGCATAATATAAGACATAAAAAGAGCGCCGTGCGGATGCGGTCCCCGGAAGGGGGATGCCGCATGCCGCACAGCGCTCTTTCTCATGGGGCGGTGAGTCCCTTTTTCTTTTCCCAAGGAATGCCCTGAATCAGATGTCGCTCTCGTTGAGCCGTTCCATCCGCTTCTTCTCGGCATTGCCCACGATGACGGTGCCGGACAGGTCGCCCAGGCAGTTGATCATGGTCATGCCCATGTCATTGAAGGCATGGACACCGGCCACGATGCCAACAATCTCCAGGGGGAAGCCCAGAGACTCCAGCAGGATTGCGAGGATCACCAGCATGCCGCTGGGGATGGCGCCGGAACCGGTGGTGAGGATCAGACCCAGCACGATGACTTTCAGCAGCAGGGCCAGGTCCACAGGGGCGCCGATGGCCTGCGCCGTCAGGATGAACACCGTGGTCAGGCAGACGCAGGTGCCGTCCTTGTTAATCTGCGCGCCCAGCGGGATGGTGAAGGAGAACACCTTCTTGGGGGCGCCCAGCTTGTCCGCACACTCCATGTTGATGGGGATGGAGCTGGTGCTGGAGCAGGTGCTGAAGGCCGTCACCATGATTTTGGAGGCCTTCTTGAAGAACTCCTGGGGTCCGATGCCGGTGAAGATGAACACCATGGTCGCATAGAGGCAGCACATGATGAGGATTTCCAGATACACGCTGCCCACATAACGGGCCAGGGTGCCGAAAATCTTGTTGCCGTATTTGCCCACGGATACCGCGATCAGTGCGAAGATACCGTAAGGCGCGATGATCATGATCACTTCCACAATCTTGCTCATCAGTTCCGACAGGTCCTGGAAGAACTGGGAGAGACGGCGTCTGGGCTCTTCAGGCAGAAGCAGCAGGCAGACACCCAGGAAAGCGCTCATCATCACGACCTGGTCGAACCGTCCGGCAGCCAGGGCCTTGAAGATATTGCTGGGGACCAGGGCCAGCAGGGTGCTGCTGATGGTGGGAAGCTGTCCCACCACGCCTTTATAGCTGCCCTCCAGCGGCAGGCCCACACCGGGTTTGGTGAAGGAGGCCACCAGGATGCCCACACAGAGCGCCACGGCGCTGGTGAAGATGTAGTAGAGGATGATGCGTCCGCCGATGCGCCCGAATGACTGGGGATTGTCCAGCGCGGAGATGCCAGCGATGAGATTGACAATGACCAGCGGCAGCGCCACCGCTTTCAGCAGGGTGAGGAAAAATTTCCCCAGAGGCTGGAAATAGATTGATTCCGGCCCCATCTGCACACCCACCAGGATACCCAGCAACATGCCGGTCACCATTTTGTAGACCAGGGGAATCGCCTGGTACTTTTTCCATAAGCCACCCATATACATTCCTCCTAATATTCTGCTATTTCCTTTTCCGAAAGGATAACGTATCTCTATTATAGCATTTAAACAGGAATGTTGCAGGAAAAGTGTTTTTTGTGCGTACAAAACGTTTTATGCAGGTGACAATATAAAGAATGTTACATAACGTTTATGCCGGAACGGGTATCAGGTTTGCGGGGAGATTTCCGTCAGGAAGATTGCCGGACAAGACATCCGCAAAAAAACTGCCGCCGGAAAGGGCGGCAGCAGCAGAAACGATTTCAAAGTTCCGGGTCAGCGGCGGGGGAAAAGTCCGGCCAGGGGGATAACGGACAGCAGCACCCGGTAGAGGATCACCGCCAGGATCACGGAGGGGATGGCACTCACCGCCATGGATACGGCGCAGTTGATGGCGCTCACCGAGGCCACCTGGTAGGGATAGCCCAGCACATAGTACTTGAAGCTGTAGCGGATCAGGGGTTCTGTCACCACGTTCACCAGACAGGCTCCGGTGCCGGCCACGGCGGCAATCCGCAGTTTGCGGGACAAAGGGGTCTCCGCGGACAGGCCCAAGATGCGCCAGGCGATGAAGCCGGCGGAGAAGCCCAGCAGGAATTTGGCCAGGAAGGTGGGAGGGGCGGAGGTGGTGTAGCCCGCCAGGATATCCGCCAGGGTGAGCCCCACCGACCCCGAGAGACCGCCGTAGGTGCTTCCCAGCAGGAGACCCGCCAGGATGAGGAACGTGTGTCCCACGTATATCTTCCCGGTGAGGCCCAGACCCATGGGGATCTCAATCCGCAGGTAGCTGAAAGCCACGAAGGCCATGGCGGCGAAGAGGCCTGCCAGGGTGAGCCGGGTTATTTTATGATGTTCCATGATTGTATCTTCCTCCTTGTCATACTCGTTCCAGTATAATAAAAATCTGTCCGCTTTGAAACATACAGTTTGCGTACGTTTCAAAGGGACAGATTCGGGGAGGAATGTGTTGCCGAACCTTCTCGGGTCCTTGTTACCAAGTTCTGGATATATTGCTGTCAGGTTCTGAATATGTTGTTGAAGATCGAATTGATGTGATGGTTCCAGCTGAAGACACCATAGCGGTTCAGGGTGAAGCGGGTCTCCTTGTGACGCCTGTCGATGCTGGCGATGAAAGCGAAGGCATAGTATTTCTGGGCAGCCGCCACTACCTTGTCGTTTACGCGGCCGCAGGGATAGGCGATGGCCACCACGTCCGTGCCCAGAATACGTTCCAGGTCCGCCCGTGACTGGCGCATCTCGTAATCCACCTGTCCCGGCGTCATGGCGGTCAGGTCCTCGTGGTTCACGGTATGGGAGCCGATGGTGATGTTGTTGTTCTGCATCTCCCTCAGCTGGGCCGCGGTGAGGCGGTTGGGAGCCCCCACCTTGCTGCTGACCATGAAGACGGTGGCCTTGGCGTTCTCTTCCCGGATGATAGGCATCATATAGGTGTAGTTGTCCGTATAGCCGTCGTCAAAAGCGATGAAGACCGGTTTGGCGGGCAGGTCGGCGGTGCCGTCCAGGTAATCCCGGATGTCCGTCAGATTGATGAAGGTGTAGCCGGCTTCCCGCAATTCCCTGATCTGGGTGCGGAACTCCTCCGGCGGGATGTTGAGGGGGTCCATGGGCCGGTCCGGCCGGCATTCATGGTAACAGAAGGACGTGATGTGGGGCACGTCGGGAGACTCCTCACGGAGCAGCTCCAGCCGGGCGAGCTCCCTGCTGTCATCGTGGTTCTGCTGATGGATATAGTAGCCTCCGGCGACAACCGCGATGCAGATGGTCAGAAGGAGGATGATGATGTTCTTCCTGTTCATGGTCTCACGTCCTGTGGTCATATCAGAGTGTGATACTGGGATAACTTTCTGAATTCATTATAAGACGGTGGGGGCATTCTGACAATCTTTTTTTGACGGCTTGCGGAAAACAGGTTCCGGAAAGCAGGATTCCGATGACGGGAGGCAAGATGGCTTCCGGGGATGGATGGTGAGCGGTATGCCTGGGATGGAGAAACAGATTCCGGGATGGACGGTGAGCCGAGCATGAAAAAAGCACCCGGCCGCGGTGCGGTCAGGTGCAGGTCTCTCAGAGAGAAGGAATCCGGTCAGCAGTTGCCGGTATAGACATGGTTCAGATGGCGCCGCGCCACATCCGCCAGGGCGTAGACACGCTCGGTGGGGGTCTCGGGCCGGTCCACCAGGTTGTAGTGGGGGAAGAATTTGCTCACATGGAGCGGGATGTCCGGGGACAGGGAGGCCACCCAGGTGGAGAGTTTCTCCATCTCGGCCTTGCTGTCGTTGAAACCGGGGACGATGAGGGTGGTCAGCTCCACATGGGCGGTCTTCACCGCTTCCGTGATAAAGGCTTTCACCGTCTCCAGGTCACCGCCCAGTTTCCGGTAGGATTCGGCGGAGAAGCATTTCAGGTCAATGTTGTAGGCGTCCACGATGCCCGCAAGCTCTTTGGCCACTTCCACGCTGAAATTGCCGTTGGTGACAACCACGTTCTTCATGCCCACGGAGTGGATCATTTTTCCCGCGTCGATGATGTACTCATAGCTCAGCAGCGGCTCGTTATAGGTGAAGGCGATGCCGATATTGCCCACGTCCTGGAGGTCCAGGGCTTTCCGGGCCAGCCGTTCCGGCGGGATGCACTCCGGATTGAAGGAGCTCAGGTCCCGTTGTGAGATGGAGAAGTTCTGGCAGAAAGAACAGCGCAGATTGCAGCCGTAACTGCCTACGGAAAGAATCAGGGAACCGGGATGGAACCGGTTCAGGGGTTTCTTCTCGATGGGGTCCACCGCCAGGGAGGTCAGCAGACCGTAATTGCCGCAGGTGTTGCGGCCTTCCTTCAGGGTGCGCACGCGGCACATGCCGGTCCGGCCTTCCTCCAGACGGCAGTGATGGTGGCAGAGGGAACATTGGTACATGGGGACAATCTCCTTTTCATGGGGATATTTTTGGAATGCTTTCTGAGAACCCTGTCCGCCGGGAACGGGGACAGGAGGTATTGCGGATTTCCGGGATGGCGGGGGTCCACGGTTCACAGCCGTATTCCGCATCCGGTCCGGAGGGGTTTCCAATCAGGTGTGGCGGACCACACGGAACCGCTGGACGAAGAGGTCCCCCTCCTCGGGGCGGATGCCGCCTTTCTGGCAGGCGATATCCAGCTGCTGCTCCACGGTGTCGATACCGGGCAGATTGGGCAGGAGCACGCCGCTGCGGCTACCTTTGCTGACCAGGACACCGTACTCATGGGGGTCCAGCTGGTCGATGGAGGTAATCTGCTCCAGCTCTCCCAGGACGTCCACGCTGTACACCAGGTCCTCCAGCTCGTCGGGGGTCACCGGGGTGAACCGGGGGTCGCGGGAGCAGGCGGACACGGCGTTGTGGCGGATCTCCTCGGCGATGGAGTCCTGGACGGGACCCATGGTGCCGAT
Source organism: uncultured Negativicutes bacterium (assembly GCA_937926555.1). Classification (GTDB taxonomy): domain Bacteria; phylum Bacillota; class Negativicutes; order Acidaminococcales; family Acidaminococcaceae; genus Succiniclasticum. The sequence goes on from CALAZX010000012.1 coordinate 6,613, forward strand.
GCAGCCGCGGAGGCTGCCGTTCTTGTGGATCGTCACAAAGGCGCCGGCTTTTTTCGACGTCATCTCCCGGGGCATCTTTTCCTTCAGATCTTTTGGGATGATGGGCATGACGCCCAGCCGTACGAATCTCTCCACGATGGCACGGGCCACCTGGACGTAGATGTCCTCCTCCGCCCGCTGACGGTCGCGCATCTCTTTGCGGATGTCGTCGTACTTCTCTGCGAAGCGGCGTTCCGGATTGCCCCCTTCCGGCAGGAAGGTGGCCACGCCGTAGCCCACGCCGAAGGGACCCTCATAGGAGAGGTTCCCGGCTTTCACGTCTTTGCCGTCGAAAGCTCCCGCCATGATGGTGAAGGAGCGGTGGCCGCATTCCGCGGCTTCGTCCAGCAGCAGCTCAGGGAAACCGAAGAGAGCGCCGAAATCCGCTTTCTTCATGGCATCCATCAGCTTGCAGTCATATTCCGGTCCTTCCGGAGCGAAACCGTAAGGGCCGTCTTTCTTCAGCTTATGGGACAGGTCGCCGCTGGCCAGGAACACGGCCCGGCGGCCCAGTTTCTCCACGGCTTTTGCCAGGAGCTGCCCCAGATGGTAATGGTCCTTCAGGGACAGGCCGGACAGACCGATACGCACGATCTTCACGTCTTTCAGGGCGTCGCCGAAGAAAGACAGGGGGACCATGGTGGCATGGTCCAGGGACGGGTCTTTCTGTCCCATGGTGCCGGCAGGGAACTGCTCCTCGGCGGCCAGTTTCTCCACGGTCTCCGCCAGCTCGTCGTCATAGCGGCATACCATTTTCTCCTGGGGTGCGCCGAAAGCGGCGAAGGACCCTTCAGCCCAGAGGCCGGGGGATATATGGAAGAAATCCCCGTACAGGGTGGTATGGGGGCTGGTGACGAGAATCACGTCGGGTTTCTGCTCCAGCAGGAAGTCCGCCGCCTTGCGGCAGGCCTCACGGGTGGCGTAGATGGTCTCCTCCTCCCCGTGGCCCACGGAGGGTATCAGAAGCGGAGGATGGGGCATGATCGCAGCTGCGAGAATAGACATGGCAAACTCCTTTCATACAATGAGGAAAATATCGGTTATCACGGGAATCCTTCCGGGGATCCCCGCTGTACATGAAACTGCTTTCTGCTATGCCGGTAAAACAGCATATACCATTATAGAATATATTATACACTGTTTTCCCGTTCAGTTCTAATGAAAATTGACAAGTAAATAGCGAGTTGCTAAGATTAAATTAAATAAGCGGGAAACAGGGGGAATCCGATGAGCATCTGGCGACGGAATGCGGTGCAGGACAAAGGACAGCAGGAGCCGGCGAAAGATCCGGTGAAGGAGTCCGTGAAAAGGAAAGAGGACATACCATTGCAGAAAGTCAGGGAAGACCTGAGACTGGCAGTGGTATTTTTGCTGCCTCTGCTGGCCGCCACGCTGATGACGGAGCTGGCTCCCTGGCTGCAGCAGTACGGTATCATCTGGCACGTGGGCTTCATGCCGGAACAATACGCACCCGGAGACGGGCGGGGCATCATCCAGATGCTGCTCCTGATCCCCATCCTCTGGACGGGACGGGATTTTCTCCGTCAGGGCTGGAAACAGGCAAGAAGCGGCGACCCCGCGCCGGCGCTTCTCATGCTGGCATCTATGGGAGCCGCCGTGCTGCAGAGCGTCTACACCGCGGTGATGATGCTTACGGGGGCATCTTACGCGGTGCTGCCCCCGCTGCTGTTCTTCTATGTGGGGCTGAGCCTGGTGCTGTCTCTGTACAGCGTGGTGCTGGAGACCCGCTGGAAGACCCTGCTGGTCCATCATCGGGAGGGTCCGGCGGCCTGGCTC
>CALAZX010000013.1 GCA_937926555.1 uncultured Negativicutes bacterium
GTCCTGTACTGGCTGAGCTCGTTCCTTTTCCCGATTCTGCTGTCTATCGGACTGGCTTTCGCCCTGTATCCCGTATCCAGGGCTTTCACCAGGATGACACTGGGCAAGACGGGCATGCATCCTTCCAGGGTGATGGCCATCGCGCTGGCTTTCGTGGCCTTCGCGATTTTCAGCGTCACACTGGTGTCCTTTGTGGTGCTGCCGCTGTTTGGACAGATTAACGCGCTGATCGCCAAGCTGCCGGAGTACTCCAGCAGGATGCAGAGCGACTCCCTGATGGAGATCATCAAGGACCCCACGGCGCTGCCCATGCTGCCTTCCAGCCTTGGCGGTCTGATTGAGGACGCCATCAACTGGGGCATGGGATTCATCAGCACGGTGGTGCGGAACCTGCTGCGGTCCACGGTGAGCATCGTCACCAACCTGTTCGGGCTGATTGTGGTGCCTTTCCTGGCCTTCTATTTCCTGAAGGACTGGCAGGAGCTCTGCCAGATGCTGGTGGACCTGTTCAACCCCTCCGCCCGTCCCAAAGTGGAACGGGTGCTGGTGCGGATCGGCAACGCCATCAGCAACTATGTGTCCGGCCTGTGGAAGCTGAGCCTGCTGTCCGGTTTCGCCGTGACCAGCATCCTGCTTCTGCTGGAAGTGCCGTATCCCCTGGTCTTCGGCATCATGGCCATGCTGGCGGAGACCATTCCGCTGATTGGGCCCATCATCGCCTCGGTGCCCACCATCTTCGTGGCCTATTCCTCGGTATCGCCCCATGCGGCGTTCCAGGTGGCCCTGTTCTACATCATCTACTACACCATCGACGGCAAGGTGCTGGTGCCGGTGGTGATGGGACGGAAGATCAATCTGCATCCCGTGCTCATCATCCTGGCCCTGATGATCGGCGGCAAGCTGTTCGGCATGCTGGGCATGCTGTTCTCCGTGCCGGTGGCGGCGGTGTACCGGGTGCTTTATGATGAGCTGTGGCATTACAACGGCTACAGCAAGGCCAAACGGGTCCTGGTGCTGCGGGAACGGGCCAGAAGAGCCCGGCAGGCGGTGCTGGCTTCCGCCCTTCCCCAGAGCAGTGACACGGAGTCCGGCTGGGAAGAGGGGGAGGACCTCTGTGACGGAGAGGCCGGCAATGGCGCGGTGGGCGGCGAGGAGGCGCTGACCCTGGAAAGCCTCCGGGAGCCTCGCCCGGCCGGTGGCGAGATCTCCTACGAGAACCTGGACCGGGCCATGGAGAAACAGGGGGAGGCCGTGAACCATGAGATGAATCCGGCCCATGTCTCTGACTCCCAGCTCAGCTCCATGTTCCGCAAGGAGGAGGAGATTCCTCTGGAGGAGCGGCTGGACACGCCCATCAACCCCGCGGCGGCATCGGATACCGCCCGTCTTTTCAACGGGGATGGAAGTGTGACGGATGATGGCGGAAAAGAAGAGAAATAACATTTATTGTCACATCGGCTGAAAAGTGATAAAATGATATTTATGCATAAAAGATAAATGATTACAGTCCCTGTTCTTTGTTCCGGTTCCGCCGGAAGAAAGAACGGCGGACTGCAGAATAGGGGGAATTATTTTGCTGACTACGGTGCCACGCGGTACAAAGGATATCCTCCCGGCCGAGATCGGTGCATGGCGTCATGTGGAGCAGGTCCTGCGGGACATGTGCGACCGGTTCGGTTTCCAGGAGATCAGAACACCGCTGTTTGAGCATACCGAGCTTTTCCAGCGCGGCATCGGTGACACCACCGATGTTGTGGAAAAAGAGATGTATTCATTCACGGACAGAGGCAAGCGCAGCATCACGCTGCGTCCGGAGAACACAGCCTCCGCTGTCCGCGCTTTCGTCGAGCATAAGATGTACGGCGATCCCGATCCCGCCAAGCTGTTCTATATCGGACCCATGTTCCGGTATGACCGGCCCCAGGCAGGACGGCAGCGCCAGTTCCATCAGTTCGGCGTGGAGGCCCTGGGCGTAGCCGGACCGGCCATGGACGCGGAAGTGATCCTGCTGGCCGTGCAGATCCTGAAAGAGCTGGGTCTGAAAGACCTGCAGCTGAAAATCAACACGGTGGGCTGCCCCAAATGCCGCCCCGCCTACAGGGAGAAACTCCAGGCCTATTTCCGTCCCCACGAGGCGGAGCTCTGCGAGGACTGCAAGTCCCGTCTGGAGCGGAACCCCATGCGTATCCTGGACTGCAAGAACGAGGGCTGCAAGGCCCTGGCTCCGGCAGCCCCCAAACTGTCCGAATGCCTCTGCGACGAGTGCAAGGAGCATTTCGACAGCGTGCAGGAACTGCTCACCGCGGCCGGCGTGGAGTACGAGCTGGACACCACCCTGGTGCGCGGCCTGGACTACTACACCCGTACCGCTTTCGAGATCCAGTACACGCCGCTGGGCGCACAGAGCGCTGTCTGCGGCGGCGGACGCTATGACGGGCTGGTGGAGGAGATCGGCGGACCCGCCACTCCGGGCATCGGTTTCGCCATGGGCCTGGAACGTGTGATCCTGGCGCTGGAAAGCCAGAACCTGCTGCCGGAAACCGCCTATGGACTGGATGTCTATGCGGTGGCTCCCAGACCGGAAGTGTTCCGGGCCGCTTTCAAAGCGGTGGAGGAGCTGCGTGAGGCCGGACTGAAAGCCGGGTTCGATTACCAGCAGCGGAGCATGAAGGCGCAGATGAAAGCCGCCAACCGCCAGAAAGCCAAGTTCGTGCTGATCTTCGGCGAGGACGAGTTCGCACGGGGCGCGGTGGTGCTGCGCAACATGGAGAACAGTGAACAGAAGGAAATTTCCTTATCTGAAATAACAACAATATTAAAGACAGAGGTGCAGAAGAATGACTGAGAAATTTAAGCGGGACCAGCACTGTGGCGTGCTGACCAAGGCAGATGCCGGAAAAGAAGTTGTACTGTGTGGCTGGGTGTCCAAACGCCGTGACCACGGCGGACTGATCTTCATCGATCTCCGGGACCGTTCCGGAATCTGCCAGATCGTGATCGACCCCGATGCAGGCGACAGCTTCAAGAAAGCGGAAGCGATCCGCAGCGAGTATGTGATCCAGGTGTTCGGCAAAGTGCGTGAGCGCGCCGCCGAGACCGTGAACCCCCATATCGCCACCGGCGAGATCGAAGTGGTGGCTGACACCCTGAATATCCTGAACGGCGCCAAGACTCCGCCCTTCTATATCCAGGACGGCATCGACACCGACGAGAACCTCCGCCTGAAATACCGCTACCTGGACCTCCGCCGTCCGGAGATGCAGGAGAACCTGATTCTGCGCCATAAAGTTACCAAACTGATGCGCGACTACCTGGATGCCAACAACTTCCTGGAGATCGAGACCCCGATGCTGTGCCGCAGCACCCCGGAGGGCGCCCGTGACTACCTGGTTCCCAGCCGTGTGAACCCGGGCAAGTTCTACGCGCTGCCCCAGTCTCCCCAGATCTTCAAGCAGCTGCTGATGGTTTCCGGTATGGAGCGTTACTTCCAGATCGCACGCTGCTTCCGCGACGAGGACCTGCGCGCCGACCGTCAGCCTGAATTCACCCAGCTGGACATGGAGATGTCCTTCGTGGAGATGGAAGACGTCATGGAGATGATGGAAGGCCTGATCGCCTACGTCTTCAAAGGCGCCCTGGGCGTTGACGTGCAGCTGCCCATGCCCCGCCTGACCTGGGATGAGGCAATGGACAAATACGGCAGCGACAAGCCGGACCTGCGTTTCGACATGCCCCTGGTGAACATGGTGGACGCTGTCAACGGCTCCGACTTCAAAGTGTTCAACAACATCATCGCTGATGGCGGCATTGTCAAAGCCATCAACGTGAAAGGCGACGCCGGTATTCCCCGCCGCGAACTGGACGGCCTGGTTGACTACGTAGGCATCTACGGCGCCAAAGGCCTGGCATGGATGATGATCCAGCCCGACGGCAGCGTGAAATCCCCCATCGCCAAATTCTTCGACGAGGAACGTCTGGAGAAGATCAAAGCTACCGCCAAAGCGGAACCCGGCGACCTGATCCTGTTCATCGCCGACAAACCGGCCGTAGTGGCTCAGGCTCTGGGCGCACTGCGTCTGGAGATGGCACGCCGCATGAACCTGATCGACCCGGACAAGCTGTGCTTCACCTGGGTGACCAAGTTCCCCATGTTCGAATGGAACGACGAGGAGAAACGTTACGTGGCTATGCACCACCCGTTCACCGCTCCTTACGACCAGGACCTGCCCCTGCTGAAGACCGACGCGGGCAAATTCTACGCCAAAGCGTATGACATGGTTCTGAACGGCGTAGAGCTGGGTGGCGGCTCCATCCGTATCCACCGCCGCGAAGTGCAGAACGCCATTTTCGAGGCGATCGGCCTGAGCGACGAGGAGGCAAGAGAGAAATTCGGTTTCCTCATGCAGGCCTTCGAGTACGGCGCACCTCCCCATGGCGGCCTGGCATTCGGTCTGGACCGTATGATCATGCTGATGGCGAAACGCAGCTCCATCCGCGACGTCATCGCATTCCCCAAGACCCAGAACGCCAACGACATGATGAGCGAGGCTCCCAACACGGTAGACGAGAAACAGCTGCGTGAGCTGCACATCAAGAACACCATGCTCCCGAAAAAGGACGATGGCGACAAGAAATAAGCTCTGAAGCCGATGGTTCCGCGGTTTTCCGCGGGGACAAAAGTGAATAAACAGAGAAAAACAGACCCGACCATTGAAAAAAATGGCCGGGTCTGATATATTATAGGTGAGCCGTGAGAACGGCTCGGGGCAAGGCGACTTGCCTGAAATGATATATTACCCTGCGATGTACGTTACACTTTTCCTATGTTTTGAGCCAACACTCTAACATAGGGAGTCCGAGAAATCGCGGCATTCAAAAACCAGCCTCCTTTGAGTGGACTTTTGCGAATGCAGCTAAGGACACCCACCTGCACCTGCAGGTTCAAAACCAGAAGGTGGACGGCATTGTGGGGCATATCTGTTTTTAGGGTGGCTGCCTCCGCATATGTACGGATGCTGCCGGAAACAGGTGTAGAAGGTGGAACAACTTCCCTGATGCAGATCAGCTGACTGCACGGCGGAAGTTTTTTTATTATCCGGATGGCGGCAACGGCCAGTGAATCGCACAGGCTGGACGCCGGTTCTCCATCATGGATAAGCTATAGAGGCAATATGGACGAAGCGCACATAAGCATGGAGAAAGCGCTGAAGAAGCAAAGAAGTATCGAGAACCTGGAAGAGAAATAGAAGAAGGACGGGAAGGGAATATGGATTTATCACGGGTTGACCTGCTGATCGGAAAAGAGAAGACGGAACGGCTCCGCCGGGCGAAAGTCGCGGTGGTGGGCCTTGGCGGCGTGGGCTCCTACGTGGCGGAGTCACTCTGCCGCAGCGGCATCGGCAGCCTGCTGCTGGTGGACGCGGACACGGTGGACCCCAGCAATATCAACCGGCAGCTGCCGGCGCTGCAGACCACCATGGGCCGCAAGAAGGTGGACGTGGTGGCGGAGCGGCTGCTGCAGATCAATCCCGACTGCCATATCGAGACGAGAGGGGAGTTCTACAACCCCGGCGATTTCCCGGAGTTCTTTCCGGGGGAGGCGGGGGAATGGGATTTCATCGCCGACTGCATCGACAGCCTTCCCTCGAAAATAGACCTGCTGGCCCAGGCCATGGAGCGGCAGATCCCCGTGATCTCCGCCATGGGCGGCGGTGGCAAGTGGGACCCCTCCCAATTGCGTCTGGATGACATCAGCAAGACAACAATGTGCCCGCTGGCCCGCCATGTGCGGAAATCCCTGCGGAAACTGGGAATCGAGAAAGGCCTAACCGTGGTGTACTCGCTGGAGCCTTCCCACGGTGACACGGTGGACCGGAAACCCGGCACCCTGGTATTTGTCCCCGCCAGCATCGGACTGATGATGGGCGCCTATATCGTGCGCCGGCTGGCAGAACTGGAGGAATCATGATGGACAGCTTGTTTGCGGAACCGCTGCTGAAACCGCTGGCGGACCGGATGCGTCCCCGGAAACTGGACGACTTTGTAGGGCAGGAGCAGGTGGTGGGTCCCAACAGCCCCCTCCGCCGGATGATCCAGCGGGACGCCTTGCAGTCCGTGCTTTTCTACGGACCGCCCGGCACCGGCAAGACAACACTGGCGAAAGTCATCGCCGGGGTGACGGGGAACCATTTCGTCTCCCTGAACGCCGTGTCCTGCGGCATCCCTGAACTCCGTAAGGTGATCGCCGAGGCCAAGAACACCCAGCTCAGCGGACTGGGCCGGACCATCGTGTTCCTGGACGAGATCCACCGCTTCAACAAGGCCCAGCAGGACGTGCTGCTGCCTTACGTGGAGAACGGCACTATCATCCTCATCGGCGCCACCACGGAGAATCC
>CALAZX010000014.1 GCA_937926555.1 uncultured Negativicutes bacterium
AACCGGCTCCAGGGAAAAGAGCCCCTGTCCGCCCCAGTCCGGCAGAGTGAGAACCGGCGTGGCATAACGCCAGGCCAGTGTGATGCTCAGCAATCCCAGAGCCACACTGAAATAGTTGACGGGAAGCGCGAATGATTTTGTTTTATCCATCATGAATTACCTCGTTTCTTTGCAGATTATCAAAAAATATGAACCTAGAATACACCTTATGTAAAATAAAATCAATACCCTAGCATATGAATATGATAAATTCATCATGTTTTTTCACATTTGAGGCATGGCAAGAAAAAAGAGACGGCCGGCATGGCCGCCTCTTTTTTCAGAGGATATTCTATCTGTATTACCGTACTCTCCAATTATTGCAGGACTTCACGATATTGGAGCATCATGCGGTAGCCCTGTCTGAACTCCACCTGCTCCAGCACGCCGTAGGTCCCCCGGGGGCTCTGGATGATGGCGTCGGTGTCGCAGTCCAGCACCCGCTTGCTCTCCTTCATCCACTGCAGGTTGAAATGGGACAATGCGGCCTCGTTCATGCAGAAGACCACTTTCACCCTCCGGTCCTGGATCGGGTAGTAGAACCAGCAGTAGGGCGCGTCCGCCACCCATTCCCTCGGGGAGAACAGATTCTTGATCCGGCTCAGGTTGGGTTTGTCGCAGAGGATGCCGGACAGGGCGTGAATCTTCGCCTTCTCCTCTTTCCCCAGCTTCAGCTCCATGTCGGCCACGGGGCTGATGAGGTGACAGCACATCTCAACCAGCGTGGCTCCCTGGCGGATTTCCTCCTCCAGGGTCTGGAACTCGTAGTTCCCCGGCACCAGCTCCAGGCCTTTGCGTACGGCCTCCAGCGCCTTCTCCTTGCCGTGGAAATGGTTCCGCAGCTTGGCCACCTGCAGCCAGATCCAGGGATACACCGGATCCTCCACCGCTCCCTGCTCCGCGCTGGCCAGCGCCTCCTCCAGGCGGTTGCAGTACATCAGCGCCACGGAGTAGCGGTAGAACCACACGGCGCAGCCTCCCGCATGCTTCCGGGAGAAAGGCATCCACTGGGTCACCATATAGTAATATTCATACGCATCGATATTGTTGCAGGCATAGGAATACCAGAGGGCCGTCTCCAGATCCTCCTGGGACTCCTCCTGGGTGAACCGTCCGGCCTTGATCCCCTCGGCCAGATACGCCTCCAGATAATGGAGCATATCACGGAAATAACCGCCCTCGTCATCCTGGAAGGAATCCAGCATGTTCCGGGCTTTTTCCGTCAATATTCTTTTCGGTCGTTGCTTCAAAGTCTCTGTACGGGTCATGCCGTCCACCGCCTTCATATGAAACGCCTGAAACGCCACGAACTCTCCGCCGGACAGCCTGGCGCCGCCGGCATCCGCACGTCCCTCCGGCCTTGTCGGGACAGCTCTCGCTGCCTGTGCCCGGGGGTCCGCGCCATCACTTCTGCACAACTCTCTCTATATGTAATTATTCGCCACCAGTGTTCAAAAGTCCTTTATTTATTTTATTTTTTGTTCATATTGAAACATATAAGTTTACGCTCCACTCTCTTCACCCTTCATCTTTTCATCTGTCCGGCTTCTCTCAGCGCTCTCCCCTATGCTTCCCATATTGTAGATTCCGGTCTCCCGCTCCTCTCTTCCTGTATATGCCGCAAAAAGAAAACGCCCCCGCCACCGGGTACCCGGCAACAGGGGGTTTTCGACGGGGAAGACATTCTATTTCAACAGAGCCGCTTGCTCACTCCGTGAAATACTCTTTCATGAACTGCTCCATCCGGTCCAGGCAGGCGTTGACGATCTTCTCGCCTTTCTCCCGGCTGGCGGCGGTGGCATCGCCCAGGATGCCGCTGGAGGTCTTGTTCTCGAAGGGGTCGTAGGTGATGATGTCCGGATAGCGGCTGAACTTGGGATCCAGCTTGACGCAGTCGAACTTGGTCTCATCCACCAGCTCCGGCCACAGGTAGAGCATCAGAGAAGTGCCGCATTCGCTGGCGTGGCCATGGGCCATCCAGCCGGAATACTCGCAGATGTCCCTGGTGTTGGGCTGGGTGAAGCGCCACCAGTCGATCTGGGCGCATTTGATGCCGGCGGACCGCTGGTATTCGCGGCACAGCTGGGTGATGATGGGCACGTTGCCCGCATGCATATTGAGGAATAGGAAGTTCTTGAACCCCCATTTGATCATAGATTCGATGATATCCCGCATCACCAGCTCGTAGGTGTGGGGACGGATCCGCACGGTGCCCGGGAAGTTGAAGAGCACGTCGGATTCACCGGCCTCGATGGTGGGGCCGATCATGGCGCCGGTCCGTTCGGCCAGCAGCTCGCACATCTTCCAGGATACCAGGGAGTCGGTACCCAGGGGCAGATGGGGTCCGTAGACCTCGATGGCGCCGCCGGGGATGATCACGGTATCGCAGGTGGCCTTGCGGTCACGGAATTCAGTCCAGCTCATCTCTTTGATCCAGTCGGTATGTTTTTTCATGAGATCTCCTCCAGTCCCTTATGCCGTCTTGTTCCATTTCTTGCCGAAATACAGTCCGCATCCGAAGAGGATGATGAACAGCAGCCAGCTCCAAAGGTAGACAAATACGGGGCTGGTCATCAGAAGCACGATGAGAATCAGGGTGTACTGCAGCTGGTAAGTGTAACCCAGGGTGCAGGAGGCCGTGATGTTGGCCACAGCCGGGGTCTTGTAGTCAGGATCCACGACTTTCAGCAGCAGCAGGCCGATGGAGAGCATGGCACAGCACTGTCCGAACAGTCCCAGTTCCGTCTCGAACCCGCCATCTTTCGAGAGCATCTTCTTGCCCATCTTGAAGACCATCCAGTAGGTGCCCAGAGCGATGACAACACTCATCACGACGATGGGGACCGCGTAGGTGGTGAAGACGGAGATGCTGGTGATGGCGATGGAAGAAGCGATCATGTACTCGATGCTGGTACCGGAGATACGGATGACGGTGGCACGGTCGATCATGCCCTGGATCATCTGGTTCTTCTGGGTGCAGAGGCAGAAGATGACGCCGAAAATCAGGCAGCATGCGAACAGCGGCAGATGGGTGAAGAACTTGTCGATCCTGATCAGTCCCATCCGGATGATGTAGCCGCAGCATACCACGAAGCCCACCAGCATCACCTGGGATGCCAGGGGGTCCAGGGACGGCGCGAAGGTCGCCTGTTTGCACATCTCGGGGCGCTCGTCCGGTTTGTAGTAGCCGGTGAGCAGGCTCTTGGGCATATCCTCCCGGCGCATGGCCACGGCGGTGATGCCCTTGGCTGCGGCCTTGTTGATGAGGATCATGCCGGCCACCACGCCGATGATCAGGCCGATGGTGGAGAAAGTGGCGCCCACCTGGGAACCGGTGGTCATATAGCCCGCATCGTCAAAAATCGTGCCGGCGGCGATGGCGATCGGGTGACCGCCGTAGAAGCCCAGCACAGGGAAAATGCCGAATCCCACAGGGAAGTCGGAATTGAACATAGCGAAAATGAACGCCAGCGTCAGGCCCACGATGACCTGCATCTGGTGGATGGAGCCCGCCAGGAAGTAAGTCTGGAAGGCGGATTTCTCCATCTTGGCCAGCTTCACTCCCAGGAAGGAGCAGCTGAACACGATGGCGCTGGAGATGCCGGCGAACTGCCGGATCGCCGGGGAGTATCCCAGATAATACGGTGATACGCTGCCCAGGACCTCTTTGCCCAGGAGCAGGCCCAGAACGCCTGCGATCAGAGCTACCGGGATGTAGTAATACTGGAACAGTTTGATCTTGCGCCGCAGGAACGAGCCTGCGATAAGCAGCATGCTGATCTTGGCAAAGTCCATCAGCACGTCAACAAGTGTGAAATGCATAGGAACACCTCCTTGAGATTCGCGGGCAACCGCACGTGAGAGACAAATGTCTATATTCCGATTATATCATCCGGGAAATAGTTAGACCAATGCCCCTTGTGTTATAACATTATGCGCAAAGCCACATAACGGACAAAAAGCCGGCTTCCCCTGCAACCGCCACATCTCGCGGCGGACACGGGAAAAGCCGGTATCCGTTCATTTATCCGTTCATTTCATAGAGCCGCGCCGGCTCCGCTGTCCGCATTCCCTCAGTCCAGGACCTCCTCCACGATATCGCAGAAACGGTCCACCCACACATTATGGGGGCTTTTGCGGTAGATTGCGGTGATGGAGAGAATCTCGTCATATCCCTTCACCTTGAAGAAGACGATGTTGGGATTGAACTGCAGGTACTGGAGGGAGGAGCGGCTGATGAAGGTGACGCCACGGCCGCCGTTGACCAGGCTGGTGGCCGCCACCATGTTGGGGATCACCACCACCTCGTCCGGGCGGTATTTCTGGGAGGCGCACATCCGCTCCGCGGCCATCCGCACGTTCATCCCCGCCTCCACCACATAGAAGGGCTGCCCGTCCAGGTCCGTCAAGTCCACCTCCGTGGGATTGGCGCTGCAGTTCTCCCTCAGGTCGTAGAGCACCTCCAGTTTCGGAGTCCGGTTGGCCACGATCAGAACCTCGTCCTTCTTCAGGATGCGGTAGCTGAGGTCCGGGCTCTTGGGGCGGCAGTTGGTGAGGAACAGGTCCAGGTCGCCGTGAAGCACGGAGCGCTCGTAATTATCCTTGTGATAATCCTTCAGCACCAGTTTCACGTCTTTGTAACGTTTCATGAAGACTGGTACGGTCTTGGGATAGATGGCGATGCTGAAGAAAGAGAGGGAGGACACGGTGAACTCCTGGGTGGGCTCCTCCTCCACCTCGCAGAGCCGGCCGTGCATCTCGTCCACCAGCTCCCTGATCTTCCGCAGATACTCCAGGTAGATGGCCCCCTTGGCCGTCAGCACCAGCGGAGACCGGGAACGGTCGAAAATCTTGAACCCCAGCTCCGTCTCAATCTTCTTCAGATAGCGGCTCACTGAGGGCTGAGACAAATAGAGGTTATCCGCCGCTTTGGAGATGCTTCTCGTCTTGATGATGCTCTGTATGATTTCCAGACTCTTGTTGTCCAGCATGATGATGTCCTTTCCCCTGCATGATCTGTTCCGGGGCTTTGCGGTTTCTTCCATAGAATCCCTTTCCGCAAAATCCCTTTTCCGGAAAATACGCTCGGGTATCCCTGCTCCCGGATATCCCTATAATTTTTCTTGTATATTCCTATTTTACCATATTTTCCCGGATTATACCCTATCTGTTATAACGTTATTCTTTTTTTATATTTGTACTTATTTTTCTGTATGCTATCATTGAATCAGAAAGGCTTCATCAAATTCTTTCCCATAAGGAGGATCTCATCATGACCAAATTTCTCGCCGCTGTGGCACAGCTGAACAGCCAGGACGATGTGAACCGCAATCTCGCCAAGATGAAGGAGCTGGTGGAGGAGGCCGCCGCGAAGGGCTGCCGTCTCATCGCCTTCCCGGAATGCTCCCACTACATCGGGAATGACCCCTTCTCCATCGCGGAGGACATCCCCGGTGGCAGGTCCTTCACCTTCCTGGCGGAGCTGGCCCGGAAACACCATATCTGGATCCACGCCGGCAGCATCTACGAGCGCTGCCCCGGCGAGAAGCGTCTCTATAACGCCTCCTTCGTCCTGGATCCGGAGGGACAGCTGCGATGCAAGTACCATAAGCTCCACCTGTTCGACGTGGTGCTGGACAATGGCCCCTCCGTGAAGGAGTCCGACCGGATCATCCCCGGCGACCGCATCGTCACCCTGGACACGGAGGAGATCGGCCACTGCGGCCTCTCCATCTGCTACGACATGCGCTTCGGCGAGATCTACCGGCTCATGACCCTCCGGGGCGCCAACCTGCTCTTCGTCCCCTCCAACTTCACCATGAACACCGGCAAGGACCATTGGGACGTGCTGCTCCGGGCCAGAGCCCTGGAGAACCACTGCTACCTGATCGCCCCGGCCCAGATCGGCAAGAAGCCGAAATTCCAGGCATACGGCAAAGCCATGATTGTGGACCCCTGGGGCAACGTCATCGCCAAGTGCTCCGACCGGGAGTGCATCGCCATCGCCGAGATCGACCTGGACTATGTGACCTCCGTACGGCACCAGATCTTCACCCTGGAGAACCGGCGGGAGGACATCTACAGCCTGACGGAGAAGGAATGACAAAGAACAGCCCCTATACAAAAAACGCAACCGCGACTCTTCGGAGCCGCGGTTTTTTGACGTCATTTCCGCATCACGCCGCCGTTATGCATTTTATGTTATATCCGCATAACATAATCTATATTGGATTGGTGGGAATGCTAATGTTATAATTTAATTGTCCGAAAAGCGCATGAATACGCAGAATACAGACTTTGTCAATTGTATTCCAAAATGCGGCTTATGAAGGCCGGCACGGCTTATCCTGACGGCCTATTCTGAAGGGAGAGATCCGCTATGACCACCAACCAGGCATCACCCGGCAAGTCCCCCTCCGGCTTCCTCGCGCTGATTGAACGTATCGGCAACAAGGTTCCGGATATCACGATTCTGTTCGTGATCGCATTCTTTGTTGTAGGCATCTTATCCATGTTCCTCTGCCATGTGGACTTTGGGTATGTGAACCCGGCCAACGGCAAGCCCATCGTCATCGCCAACGTGTTCAGCGCCAAGGCGCTGGTGACCCTGATGAGCAAGATGGTCACCAACTTCGCGACTTTCCCGCCCCTGGGCCTGGTAGTTGTGGCAACCTTCGGCGTCGGTATCGCTGACGGTTCCGGTTACCTGAACGTGGCGCTGAAAAAGCTGCTGCTGGTGACCCCGAAAAAACTGCTGGTTCCCGCCATCCTGGTGGCCGGCATGATCAGCCATCTGGGCATGGGCTCCGGCTACATCATCATCATCCCCATCGCCTCCTACATGTTCTACGCATCGGGACGCCATCCCCTGGCAGGCATCGCCGTCTCCTTCGCGGGTATCGCCGGCGCCTTCGCCGCCAACTACACGCCGTCCCCCATCGACCCTGTCATCCAGGGGTTCTCCCAGGCTGCGGCCCAGATTATCGACCCGCACTACCTGGTGAACGTGCTGTGTAACTACTACTACTCCATCGTGGCCACCTTCCTGGTAATCCCCACCTGCTGGTTTGTCACCGACAAGATTGTGGAGCCCGGGCTCTGGAAGATGTACCCCCTGAGCAAGGACCTGGAAGTGGAGAACGATACGGATACCGCCATCACTCCCCGTGAGAACCGGGCTTTCTACATCGCCACCGGCGTGCTGGTGCTCATGGGCATCGGCCTGATGATGAGCATCCTGCCGGCCAACAGCCTGTGGCGCGGCGCTGACGGCAATATCGCCAGCTTCGGCTCCCCGCTGATGAAATCCATCATCTCCCTGATTTTCGTCTTCTTCGGCGCTATCGGCGTTGTTTTCGGCGTCCTCTCCGGACACTGGAAATCCTCCAAGGACTTCACCGCCGCCATGGAGAAGATGGGTCACATGATTGTGCCTCTGATCGTGTTCTACTTCGTAGCGGCACAGTTCCTCTACATCTTCAACACCTCCCATATGGGAGCCCTGATCGCTGTGGCCGGCGCCGAGCTGCTGAAATCCCTGGCTCTGCCGCCCCAGCTCACCGTATTCGGTGTCATCATCTTCGTCGGCCTGCTGGATCTGCTGATCACCTCCGCATCCGGCAAATGGGCCATCCTGGCGCCTATCCTGGTCCCCATGCTCATGGGCGTGGGCATCTCCCCGGAACTGACCCAGGCGGCCTTCCGTTCCGCCGACTCCGCGTTCAACGTAGTGACCCCGATGTTCGCCTTCTATCCCCTGATCATCACCTTCTGCCAGAAGTATGTGAAGGAGAGCGGCATCGGCACCCTGAGCTCCATGATGCTCCCCTACACCATCGGTCTGACCCTGGCGTTCTCCGCCACCATCTACCTGATGTGGTTCCTGGGCATCCCTCTGGGCATCCAGGGCAACTTCGTATACCCCAGACCGTTCTGATCCGGAAGACCATTCTGATCTGAAGAACAGTCCTGACCGGCCTGAAAGACCGGCCTGACTGATGCGACTGACCTGAGGGGCGGGTCCGCCCGCCCTCACCAGAGACCCCGAAGGAGGTTATCCCATGTTCATCTGCAATCCCACTCCGGACACCCTGTCCAGAGATATCATCGACCTGTATAAAGATGTGTGCCCCTCCACGTTGGGCCACACCACCGAGTTCGGCTTCATCCGCGGGCTCACCGCCCTGCAGCAGGACTTCCATTTCGCAGGCAGAGCGATGACGGTGCACCTGCCCGCCATCGACGCCATCGCCATCCACAAGGGCATGGACGTGGCGCAGGAGGGTGACGTGCTGGTTGTCAGCACCTCCGGCGACTATGACCGGGCCTGCCTGGGCGAGATCGTGGCCTACGCGTACGCCCGCAAGAAGATCGCCGGCGCCATCATCGACGGCGCTGTCACTGACGTGCGGGCCCTGCGCAAGATGGGCATCCCCATCTTCTGCCGCGGCATCAGCCCCATCACCACCCGCAGCATCGGCTTCGAGGGCGCCGTGAACGTGCCCATCTCCGTCTGCAATGTGGTGATCAACCCCGGCGACCTGGTGGTGGCCGACGATGACGGCATCTTCGTCACCGGCCCGGACAAAGCCCGCTATTACGGCGAGCTGGCCCTGCAGAAACAGGCGAAGGAGCCCGGTTTCAAAGAACGGCTGGACGCCGGCGAGAGCCTGGTCTCCATCATCGGGACCGCCAAGTATTTCGAGAAATGATTTCCGGGCGTCAGTCCGGAAATCCCCGGGTATAAACCCGGGAACAGCCCCGGAATAAGCCGGGGAAATGATTCTGGCAAGAAGGCGGCACCGCTACCACTCCTTTGATCTTTACCGGATCTTCAGTCAGCCATAGCTTTGTAACGGTTGCGGTGCCTGTCTTTTTCATACATCACCCATTACAACTCCTCCTCAGTTGTGAAAAAAGAAGCTGTACGGACGTCATTGTCCGT
>CALAZX010000015.1 GCA_937926555.1 uncultured Negativicutes bacterium
TGAAGCCGATGCCTTTCTCCCGGGTGGCGGCGGCCATCCGGGGCAGCCCTTTCAGGGTGTCATGGTCCGTCAGGGACATGGCCACGATGCCCGCCCCGCAGGCGGAACGGACCAGCTCCTCCGGCGTGTTGACGCCGTCGGAGAACGTACTGTGCATATGGAAATCCACAAATCTCATGCCGACTCACCTCCCGGAGCGGAAAAGCCCCGCAATATACAGGCAGGAGGGGCATAAAAGCCTCCCGCCCTCATTCTCAGATACCCCGGATCAGCTCGATCAGGGTTGCGGTACCGAAAGCCGTGCAGCCTTCCACGATATGGCCTTCGGTCTTCTTGGCGGTGGAAGTGCCGCCGATGTCCAGATGTGCCCAGGGCAGACCCTCTTTCACGAAGGAGCCGATGAACATGCCGCCGGTGATGACGCCGCCGGCACGGCCGGCGCTGTTCTTCAGGTCCGCCACGGAGCTCTTGATTGCCTCGCCGCAGTCCGGCAGGATGGGCAGCGGCCACCAGCCCTCGCCGCAGCGTTTGCCCGCGTTGATGAGCTCCTGGGTCAGGTCGTCGTCGTTGCAGACGATGGCGGAGGTATGGTCGCCCAGTGCGATGGTCACGGCGCCGGTGAGGGTGGCGATGTCGATGACCTGCTTGGCGCCTTTCTGGCAGGCGTACCATACGGCGTCAGCCAGGACCATGCGGCCCTCGGCGTCGGTGTTCACCACTTCGATGGTGGTGCCGCTGGCGGCTTTCACGATGTCACCGGGGCGCTGTGCGCGGCCGCCGGGCATATTCTCGGCGCAGGCCAGCACGGCGATGATGTTCACCGGCAGTTTCAGCGCGGCGATGGCGCGGATGGCGCCCAGCACGGCTGCGGCGCCGCTCATATCGTCTTTCATCTCGCCCATGCCGTCACCGGGTTTCAGGGAGATGCCGCCGCTGTCGAAGGTGATGCCTTTGCCTACGAAGGCGGTATACGGCTTGTTGCCGCCGTTGTTGTATTTCAGGGTGATCATGCGGGGAGCGTGGATGCTGCCCTGGCCTACCGCCAGGATGGCGTTCATGCCCTTCTCCTGCATCTCCTTCTCCGTCAGGACCTCCACTTCCAGTCCGCTGTCCAGACCGGTCTGCACGGCCTTCTCCGCCATGATTTCCGGCCAGATCACATTGCCGGGCTCGTTGGCCAGGTCACGGGCGAAGCAGATGCTGTCGCAGATGGTGGAGGCGGTCTTCAGGATCTCGGCGCCGGCTTTGATGCTGCTGCCGATGGTGATGGTGAGTTTCTCCTTCTTGCCTGCGTTCTTCTTGTATTTGTCGAAGGTGTAGTTGCCCAGCAGCAGACCTTCGCCCAGGGCTTTCAGGAACTGCGCCCGGGCGGGGTTCATCAGCAGCGGTGCCACTACGGCCACCTGTTTCAGCTTGCCTTTCCACAGCTCGCGGATGGCGCTTCCCGCACCTTCCCGCAGGGACATGGGGTTCCAGGCCTGGCGTTCGCCCAGGCCCACCAGGATGAGGCGCATCCAGCCGTCGGGGCGCTCGATCACCAGCGGGGTGATCTTGCCCTTGTCGGTCATGTTCTCGTCCTGCTCATCGGCGTAATCGATGGCTTCCTGCAGATCTTTCGGCAGCAGCAGCTGGGGCACATACTCCAGGTATTCCTTGGTGAGGAATACGACTACCGCGTCCTTGTCATCATACAGGCTCTCTTTCACTTTGCTGCTTTTCAGCGTGATTATTTTGCTCATACATAACTTCCTTTCTTCTTCCG
>CALAZX010000016.1 GCA_937926555.1 uncultured Negativicutes bacterium
CCGCTCTCGCGCCGTCCGTCCACCAGGATGAGCACATGGCGGGATTCGCTGCCGCGGATGCTGACGTTGCTGCGTCCCTGGAAGTCATTGAACACATTCACGCCCAGCGCGTTTTTCAGCGCGTCGCGGAGGGTCTTCGCCTGGATCTGGTCCAGCGCCTTCCGGTCCACCACCTGTACTGCCAGCGGGTTCTCTTTCAGGCTCATTTCCGTTCTCGTGGCCGTGATGACCATGGGATCCAGGTTGAACGCTTGCAGATCAAGCTCCGTGGCGGAAGCGTTGGCGCCCCATGCCAGTGAGAAACCTGCGGTGAGGCACGCCAATGCCTTTGCGACCTTTCTTACTCTGATTTTTCTCATTACTACACCCCTTGTTTTATATTTGCGGCGCGGAAAGACGGCCCGTCCCGGCACCACACCGGAACGCGGACCACAATCGCAACCATTATGACCTGTCGGAATCTGAGAACTTCGTTTCATATGCCTTGTCATACTTACGAGCTTTAGTATCTTATTGCTATATATTCTTATTAATATACACTTTAGAATATATCACATCGGATTCACGGGGTCAATAAAACCGGGAGCAATATACATATATTTCTGATATTTTCTTAAAATGTTATCCCCCAACCTGTTTTTTCCTTAGTCTCTGTTTTGAAATTCCCTTTTTTATCCATATGTAATATACTATATAATGTATTTGTACTGTTTCGACGCTAGTATTTCATCATCCACATTTGCAAAAACAAGTTGTCTTGGGCCACCTGGGCATTCTATCTGGCAAATTGCGGATAACATATCCGGAATCTGATAAGGAGTAATTGAAAATCATGATAAATCACTATTCACTGTATTTCTACATTGGTCTGTTTCTCATAACCCACATTACCATTTACGGATTTTACCTCTGCACCAGCAATGGTCTTGCCAACAAAACAATCTATTTGCAACTGAGAAGGTTTGTCCCCTGTGCACTGCTTGTCGCGGTTCCAATCTACCTTTGGGACTGCTCCGGTCTTCCCCTGCACCTGCTGTTCCCATATGCGATTGTACTCTTCGCCTGGATGGTCACCTATTCGCTCACCTACTGGATCAGCTATCACGAAAATACCACTTTCATTGATAATCACTATGACATCGCCGTCTCAACCTATCTGTTCGGCTGCAGTCTTTGCTTACACCTTCTCCTTCTGCAATTTTTCGCACAGTCTCTTTTCGTCACCGGACTGATGGCGCTTCTACTGACCGCATTGATGATTCTTCCCGTTATTCAGTGGATTTATTTTCTATATTACCAGACTCCTGTATCGGAAGCCGCTTGTGTCGCGCTTCTCCAGACAAATCCACGGGAAGCGAGGGAATTCATTTCCCAAAATATCCATCCTGCCGCTTTCCTTGCAGTATTGGCATTTTTCGGAGTCCTGGCCGCAGGATTCTACCATTCATTGCTTATAAACACAGTCCCGGCCTCACTCTCTCCTGCTCAACTAGGTCTTTCTGCAGTTATCCTTATCATTACCGGATCTTATAACATGAAAGCTTTTTCCCGGACGGGGGCTATATGGGCCTACCGTGAGGCAAAGGACTATTTCACCTGCATACGTCTTTTCTCCCAGTACCACAGCTCCACCCTGGAAAATCTTCAAGTGGAGCTTCCCAAAACCCGTTTTGACAAACCGCATACTATCATCATGGTCATCGGCGAATCGGCTTCACGCTATTATATGAGTGCTTACCGGGATACGGAAAACGACACCACACCCTGGATGCGGCAAAAAGCATCCGACCCCGATTTCATTCTGTTCCGCCATGCATACTCCTGCTGGCGTCAGACAGTTATGGCTCTCGAACGGGCCCTGACAGAGAAAAACCAGTTCAACAAAAAAGATTTCAACCGCTGTGCCACCTTGATAGATTTAGCTCGGGCAGCGGGCTATACCACACACTGGTACAGTAACCAGGGTATCATCAGCTGTGCAGACACCCCGATTACTGTAATCGGAAAAACCGCCGACCACAGCAAATGGATTCAGGAAGATATCGCAAACACATCCACCAAAATATATGATACCGGCCTTCTGCCCTATCTGGAAAAAGTGGATCCCGCAAAGAACAATTTTGTCGTGCTCCATCTGAAAGGAAGCCATGACAATTTTATCAACCGGTACCCGAAAGAGTTCAGCCGTTGGGGCGATCCCGATAAATGCCAACCGGTCATCGATTATGACAACTCACTTGCATTCACCGATTGTTTTCTTGAAAGCGTTTTCAATTATGCGAAAGAAAATCTCAATCTGCAATCGATGGTTTATTTTTCCGATCACGGAGAAAATCCTCTGAAAAGACGTCATCCGGACCGCTTTGACTTCATCTCATTACGCATTCCGCTCTTCCTCTACCTGTCTCCTGAATACCGCTCGCTGTATCCTGAAACGTCTGCCACACTCCGCTCCCATGAGTACAGCTATTTCACTAACGACTTCATATATGAGATGATGGCCGGCATTCTGAATCTGAGATCCAACCGTTACAATCCCGATGACAGTCTTGCAAGCCCGGATTATCCCTATCGCTGTGAAGATCTTGCCATCTGTGACGGCGATATTCCCTTGGCGGATGACTTGGACGAGCTCCGGGACCAGAAAGACTGATCCGCATAGCAAGAAAATCTGTCCTGCTTGCTACGTTCATCCCTTCTTCTTGACCTGGGCCAGTTCAAGAAAAATATTT
>CALAZX010000017.1 GCA_937926555.1 uncultured Negativicutes bacterium
GCCGCGCGGCCGCCCAGGCTGTAGCCCTCGGCGGAACGGACGGAGCTGGCGGCCATGAGGCCAACACCCAGGACCAGGGCGACAGTGCCCAAGAGAAACAGGAAATGGATTGATGAAAGTTCCGGCATGGAAAGACTCCTTCTGTGGTATAATTATGATAATAAGCTGTTTTCGAAGCCGTCTCCGGGGAAGGCGCGGAACGTTCCGCAGACTGTCTCCGGGAGCGCAGGCAGCGCGTCCCGTCCGGCGGATGGAATCCTGTCGGAGGAAAAGCGGCTGAATTCTGAGAGAAACACTGGAATATCGTATATCACCATTCTATAACAAAACAGGCCGGGAGTGTAGCGTCATGGAGAAAAAAGACAAGAAAAAAGAACTGAACTTCGATGCCGCCGTGGTGGAGCGGGTCCGGGGGGAACTGCTGGATCAGGAGCACATCACCGTGCTGGCGGGGTTCTTCAAAGTGCTGGGAGACGAGACCAGGGTGCGGATCATCTCCGCTCTGTCCAGAGAGGAACTGTGCGTCAGCGACCTGGCGGCGGCCCTGGACATGACCCAGTCGGCGGTGTCCCACCAGCTGAAACTGCTGCGGCTGGCCAACCAGGTCAAGACCCGGCGGGAGGGGAAGAGCATCTACTACTCCCTGGATGACGAGCATGTGCTGGACATCCTGGAGAAGGCCCTGACCCATATCAGCCACAAGATGGAGGAGAAGTAGGATTCCGCATGGGCCGGGCAGGATGTCAGCGGCAGGAAAGCGGAGAAAGCAACGCTAACGGATTCCGGAAACAGAATCCGCAGTGAAAATCAGTATGGACGGAAAGGATGTCAGCGGATGAAATGCGATTGTGCCAACTGTCCCTCTCACGCCTGCTACACCAAAGGTGTCAACTGCACCGGTGTATCGCGGGATGAAGTGAAAGAGACCTATACGGAAGAGGAACTGAAGATGATGGAGGCGGCCGCCTATGTGGAGGGCACCTTCTACAGCAATATCACACGGCTCCAGGAGACGGCGGAGTTCGCCCGGGCCATGGGCTACAGGAAGCTGGGGATGGCTTTCTGCATCGGCCTGAACCAGGAGGCCCGGTACATCGCCCGGTTCTTCGAGAAAGAGGGCTTCGAGTTCTACAGCGTCTGCTGCAAGAACTGCAGCTTCCCCAAATCGGAGTACGGACTGAAGCAGGTGAAGCCGGAGCTGGAGCACGAGGCCATGTGCAACCCCAAATTCCAGGCACGGTTCCTGGCGGAGAAAGGCGTGGAGCTCTTCATCTCCTGCGGCCTCTGCGTGGGACACGACGCCATCTTCAACGGCAACTGCCCCGGACCGGTGACCGCCCTGGTGGTGAAGGACCGGCTGCTGGCCCACAATCCCCTGGGAGCCATCTACTCCCGCTACTGGAAGCGGAAACTGGGGATCATGGACCCCGGCGAGGTGTGACCACCGGAGTTTTAGGTTGAGATGCCTGGCGGACCATGCGGAAGCCGTGAGGGATTATGCAGGGAAAAGCACAAGATAGGAACAGAAATGGAAAGACGGACAGAACAATGGGTTCTGCCCGTCTTTTTCATGTCCGTATACGGTTGTCTCAGAAGCTCCGCTTGCTGAACCGGGAGAAGAGGTTCACCGGCGCGGGGGAGCAGAGGTCGGCACCGGGGCACAGTTCCAGCGTCCGTGCCTTGGCGGCCTGGAGGTCGTGGAAGGTGTCCCATTTGGCCTGGACCAGCTCCCGGCCCTGTTTCCGCAGCAGGTAGGAGGGATGGAAGGTGGCGATGCAGTCGATGCCGTGGGCGGTCTTGAACCACTTGCCCCGCTGGCGGGTGATCCGCATCTCCGGATTCCCCAGGTAGTGCAGGGCCACGCCGCCCAGCGCCACCACCACTTTGGGCTGGAGGATGGCCAGCTCCCGTTCCAGCCAGACTTTGGCGCAGTAATCCGCCTCCTGGATGGTGGGGGTCCGGTTACCACGGGGCCGGCATTTGATCACGTTGGTGGTGAGGACCTTGTCGCGGGTCATCTTCACCGACCAGAGGGCTTTGTCCAGCAGCTGTCCCGAAGGGCCGATCAGGGGGCAGCCGTAGTCATCCTCCACGCCGCCGGGACCCTCCCCCACGAAGACGATGGGGCTGTCGGGGTCGCCGTACCAGCCCACCGGCGCCTTGCAGTCCCTGCGCAGGGGGCAGGACTTGCAGGTGGCCAGCTCCTCTTCCAGTTTTCGCAGCATCTCTTCTTTCATCGATTCATCACTCCCGGGATTCTCCTATCATTTTACAATGTTTTTACCATTATACTACATTTGGCCGGGCCAAAGTGTGATATGATGAAAAAAGAAACTGCCGGCGTTGCCGGACTACATGGAGGTGTCCAATGACAATGAGAAGTTTTGGCTGGGACGGATTGCGGAAAGGGATGGCAGCGGTGATGACGGCCTGCTGTCTGGCGGGCTGCGCCTGGGCGGTGGCGCCCTCGCAGGCCGCGGCGGCGGGGGCTGTGTTCTGTGACGGGAACACCTGCCTCATCCTGCCGGAGAGGCCGGAGATCAGGGACTGGCCCCTGGCGCAGACGGAGAAACGGGACCGGCTGAACAGGGCCTACTCCCTGGAGCACTACGGCCAGGAGATCACCACCATCGACCCGAAGGCCATCGTGGTCCACTGGACCGCATCGCCGGACAAGGACGGGGTCTACCGCTATTTCTACCCGGAAAGTGTCACAGAGGACGGGAAGGAGACGCTGAACGTGGCCTCCCAGTTCCTGGTGGACCGTGACGGCACCATCTACCGGCTGCTGCCGGAGACCATGCTGGCCCGGCATTCCATCGGCTACAACTGGTGCGCCATCGGCATCGAGAATGTGGGCGGCGTGGGAGACAGGGAGGACCTGACCCGGGAGCAGCTCATCGCCAACCTGGTGCTGATCCGCTACCTGAAGGGCAAGTATCCCGGCATCACCCACTGCTGGGGCCATTACCAGCAGAAAGAGGCCCGGGAGAGCGGCCTCTACAAGGAGCTGGTGCCCGGCTATTTCCACGAGAAGGTGGATCCCGGCCCGGATTTTATGACGAAGCTGCAGCATAATCTGGAGGATACGGGGCTGGTGTTTTACAAGCCCTGATGGACAAAATGTAACATTTTTCCCGGAGACTCCGGGAAAGGGGCGGAAAGACAGGAAATGTACTGATAAATAAGTACTGTTGTGCACTCTTGACAAAAATGGTATGAATAAAGACAACAGAAATGTGTTTTTTATGTAATGTTACACTAAAAGAGTGAAACTGTTACACAGTTTACAATTTCATTGACACCGCCCCACGGTATTGGTAAAATTACTATAAGTAACCTTACTTCCGGACTGGGATTTTCGCCCTTCCGCGACAATCACCTTTTCCGCAAAAAGGAGAACGCACGTTTCCGTGCCAAATCAGACAAGGAGAGATGATCACGATGAAAGTTGCAATCATTATGGGAAGCAACTCGGACTGGCCCATTCTGGAGCCGGCGGAGAAAACGCTGAAAGAGTTCGGCATTCAGGTGGAAGTCGTTGTGGCTTCCGCTCATCGTACCCCCGCAAAAGTGGAGGAGTTCGCATCCGGCGCCCGTGAGCGCGGAGTTGAGGCCATCATTGCCGCTGCCGGCCTGGCAGCTCATCTGGGAGGCGTCATCGCTTCCTACACCACCCTGCCGGTAATCGGCATTCCTATCGGCGGCGGTCCGCTGAACGGGGTGGACGCCTTGCTGAGTTTCGTCCAGATGCCTTCCGGAGTGCCGGTGGCCACCATGGCCATCAACGGCGCCAAGAACGCCGCCATCTTCGCGGTGGAAATCCTTGCCGGAGCGCATCCCGAACTGGTGGGGAAACTGGCTGACTACCGCAAGAAGATGCAGGCGGAGGTGGCTGAGAAGGCCGCCAAGCTTGCGGCGACGCGCGGCGAGTAAGCATCGAGCAAGAGGCATCACCGGCTGGGGAGCAGCTGTCCCCGGCCTTTCTTTTCCACCCGGGAAAGAAAAACCGCTGTGTAAAAAAAGCAGGAAAACTGGGGAAAAAGGAGAACAATCGTGTCCGATATTTTAGAGATGGATAAGTTGCACGAAGAATGTGGCGTCTTCGGTATGTACTCTCACAAAGAAGACGTCCCTCTGAACATTTACTGGGGCCTCTACGCACTGCAGCACCGTGGACAGGAGAGCACGGGTATCGCAGTGAGCGACGGCACCAACATGCAGATCAAGATGGGCATGGGCCTGGTGCCGGATGTGTTCAAAGACGGTGTGGGAAGCCTGGCGGGCCATATGGGAATCGGCCATGTGCGCTATTCCACCACCGGGGCCAGCATGGCCTACAACATCCAGCCGCTGAAAGTCTTCTATGACGGCGGCAACCTGGCATTGTCCCACAACGGCAATATCGTCAACGCAGCTGAGCTCCGTGCCCGGCTGATGAAGGCGGGAGCCTTCTTCAAGACCACCGTGGACAGTGAGGTGGTGCTGAGCCTCATCTCCCGTTCCCGGAAGGAGAAGCTGGAGGACAGGGTGGTGGAGGCTGTGAACGAGCTGAAAGGCGCGTTCTCCTTCCTGATCATGGATGACCACAAACTCATCGCCATCCGCGACCCTTACGGCTTCCGTCCCCTCTGCCTGGGACGTATGGAAACCGGCTGGGTCGTAGCCTCCGAGACCTGCGCCCTGGACCTGGTGGGCGCCGAGTTCGTCCGTGACGTGGAGCCCGGCGAGATGCTGGTCATCGAGGATGACAAGGCGGAGCCCAAGAGCATCATGTACTCCAACAATCAGCCGGAGAAACACGCTTTCTGTATTTTTGAATATGTATATTTCGCCCGGACCGACAGCATCATCGACGGTCAGAGCGTGTATGAGGCCCGCATCAACATGGGCCGTGAGCTGGCCAAGGAGACCCGGAACGTGAAGGCGGATATCGTCATCTCCGTCCCCGACTCCGGCACCGCCGCCGCAGTGGGCTATTCCCTGGAAGCGGGCATCCCCTTCCTGGAAGGCCTGACCAAGAACCGCTATGTGGGCAGAACCTTCATCCAGCCCACCCAGAAACAGCGCGCCAACGCGGTGCGTCTGAAACTGAACCCGGTGAAGAGCGTGGTGGCCGGCAAATCCGTGGTGATGGTGGACGACTCCATCGTCCGCGGCACCACCAGCGGCAAGATCGTGAAACTGCTGAAAGAGGCAGGGGCCAAGGAGGTCCATGTCTGCATCAGCTCCCCGCCGGTAACAGACCCCTGTTATTACGGCATTGATACTTCCGTCCGGAAGGAGCTTATCGCCTCCACCCATTCCGAGGAGGAGATCTGCAAGTACATCGGTGCGGACTCCCTGCACTACATCTCCATGGAAGGCATGAAACGCGCCGTGGGGAAAATCAATCCGGACAATATGTGCTGCGCCTGCTTCAACGCCATGTACCCCGACAATGCGGAGGAGACGCTGCGGCAGGGTTCCAAGTTCATTTTCGAAAGTAACAATTGACAGGAGGCTGACATGAGCGAAGAGAAGAGACAACTGACATATGCGGACGCCGGAGTGGACATCGACGCCGGCAACAAAGCGGTGGAACTGATGAAAGAGAGCGTACGCTCCACCTACCGTCCGGAAGTGATGGGCGACCTGGGCGGCTTCGGCGGCCTGTTCGCGCTGAACGCCGGGAAATACAAGGAGCCGGTGCTGGTATCCGGCACCGACGGCGTGGGCACCAAGCTGAAACTGGCTTTCATGACCGGTATCCATGACACCATCGGCCAGGACGCCGTGGCCATGTGCGTCAACGACATCCTGGTGCAGGGCGCGGAGCCTCTGTTCTTCCTGGACTATATCGCCGTGGACAAAGTGGATTCCCAGAAAGTGGCCGACATCGTGAAAGGCGTGGCCAATGCCTGCAAGGAGTCCGGCTGCGCCCTCATCGGCGGCGAGACCGCGGAGATGGCGGGTTTCTACAGCAAGGACGAGTATGACATCGCCGGCTTCTGTGTCGGCGCTGTGGATAGAAGCAAGATGATCACCGGCGAGAAGGTGAAAGCCGGGGACGTGCTGCTGGGACTGCCTTCCAGCGGTATCCATTCCAACGGTTTCTCCCTGGTGCGGAAAATCTGCTTCGACGTGATGAAATTCGAGCCTGACACCATGATCCCCGAGTTCGGCTGCACCCTGGGCGAGAAGCTTCTGACTCCCACCCGGCTGTATCCCCGGACCTGCCTGCCGCTGATCGAGAAATTCGACATCCACGGCATGGTGCACATCACCGGTGGCGGCTTCTACGAGAACATCCCCCGCATCCTCCCCGAGGACTGCGACGCGGAAGTGGACGCCACCTCCTGGGAGGTTCCCGTTGTCTTCCGGAAACTCCAGGAATGGGGCAATGTGCCGCTGAAGGAGATGTACCGCACCTTCAACATGGGCGTGGGCATGGTCCTGGTGGTATCCCCCGAGGAGGCGGACGCCGTGCGGGCACACCTGCGTGAGGCCGGCGAGACGTTCTACGAGCTGGGCAAAGTGGTTCCCGGCACCAAGAAGACAGTGATGAAAGGCGGCGTATTCGGTGACTAAGAGAATCGGTGTCATTGCCAGCGGACGGGGCAGCAATCTCCAGTCCATCCTGGACCATATCGCCGCCGGCGAACTGCCGGTGGAAGTGGCCGTTGTCATCAGCGACCACGCCGACGCGGTGGCCCTGGAACGGGCGGAGAAGAACGGCATCCCCAAGGTGGCCATCCCCCGGAAGGAATGCCGGGACAAGCAGGATTTCGAGGAGCGTATCGACAAGGCGCTGCGGGACCACGACGTGGAACTGGTGGTGCTGGCGGGCTTCATGCGGATCCTCAGCGGCGCTTTCATCAGCAAGTGGGAGCACCGGATCGTGAACATCCATCCGGCGCTGCTGCCCAGCTTCACGGGCCTGGACGCCCAGGGGCAGGCGGTGGACTACGGCGTGAAGGTGGCCGGCTGCACGGTGCACTTCGTGGACGAGGGGACGGATACCGGCCCCATCATCCTGCAGAAAGTGGTGCCCGTGATGGACGACGACACCTCCGAGACCCTGGCGCAGCGCATCCTGGTGGAGGAGCATAAAGCCCTGCCGGAAGCGGTGAAGCTGTGGGCCGAGGGACGGCTGCGGATCGAGGGACGGAAAGTCCATATCAGCCGCTGAGCCGGAAGTGCCGGACGTAAAGACCGATGGGGGAACGGACCGGCGCGGACAGTGACCCTGAAGTGATGAGACGGAAGCGGGACCGGGCGGCGGAAGAGGCCGTCCCGGGCCGCAAGCTTATGTATAAATAGACGAGAGACTGCCGGGAGGCTGCCCGGCAGCGGACGGAATAGGAAGAATGGGGCGATGATATGAAGATTGAGAGAGCATTGTTAAGTGTTTCCGACAAGACGAATATTACGGAACTGGCGAAGTTCCTGCATGAGCTGGGCGTGGAGATCATCTCCACCGGCGGTACCATGAAAGCTATCAAGGAAGCGGGCATCCCGGTGACTTATGTCAGTGAAGTGACCGGTTTCCCCGAGATCATGGACGGCCGCGTGAAGACCCTGAATCCCAAGATCCATGGCGGCATCCTGGCGATCCGCAGCAATCCGGAGCATGTGGCCCAGATGAAGGAGCACGGCATCAAGGGCATCGACCTGGTTGTGGTGAACCTGTACCCCTTCAAGGAGACCATCTCCAAACCCGGCGTGACCGAGACGGAAGCCATCGAGAACATCGACATCGGCGGTCCGGCCATGGTCCGCGCGGCCGCCAAGAACTTCCGCGACGTGGTGATTATCACCAATCCGGCGCGCTACACCAGCCTGATGGCCATGCTGCGTGAACACGGCGACATCGACCTGATGACCCGGAAGAACCTGGCCAAGGAGGCGTTCCGCCACACGTCCGAATACGACG
This sequence comes from uncultured Negativicutes bacterium, assembly GCA_937926555.1. Classification (GTDB taxonomy): domain Bacteria; phylum Bacillota; class Negativicutes; order Acidaminococcales; family Acidaminococcaceae; genus Succiniclasticum. Next base: position 7,916 of record CALAZX010000017.1, read on the forward strand.
CGATGATCGCGGACTACCTGACGAAACAGCTGTGCAACGAGGGAAAGGCGTAATAGAGGAGAGCTCATGAAAATTTTACTGATCGGCGGCGGCGGCCGGGAGCATGCCCTGGCATGGAAACTGGCCCAGAGCGCCCAGGTGGAGAAAATCTATGTGGCTCCGGGCAATCCGGGAATCGGCGGACTGGAGAAGTGCCAGTGCATCGACCTGGACCTGTCCGATTTCGACAAGGTGACGGAGTTCGCCGAGGCGGAGAGCATCGACCTGACCGTGGTGGGCCCCGAGGCCACCCTGGTGGAAGGCATCGCGGACATCTTCCGCGCACGCTGTCTGCCCATTTTCGGACCTTCCGCGGAGGCGGCCGAGCTGGAGGGTTCCAAAGCCTTCTCCAAGAACCTGATGCAGAAATACAACATCCCCACGGCGGCATTCAAGGTGTGCACCGACATCGACACCGCCAAGGCTTTCATCCGGGAGCAGGGCGCTCCCATCGTGGTGAAGGCTGACGGCCTGGCCGCAGGCAAGGGCGTGGTGGTGGCCATGACCGAGAAAGAGGCCATGGATGCCGTGGACGACATCATGGGCGACCATAAATTCGGCGAAGCCGGCGCCCGGGTGGTGCTGGAAGAGTTCATGGACGGCGAGGAGGCATCCCTCCTGGCCTTCACCGACGGCAAGATCGTGGTGCCCATGATCGCCTCCCAGGACCACAAACGCGTGAATGACGGGGACGAAGGCCCCAACACCGGCGGCATGGGCGCCTACGCTCCCGCTCCGGTGATGACCGAGGCCCTGCGCATCAAGGCGGAGGAGACCGTGCTGAAACCGGTGATCGCCGCCCTGGAGAAAGAGGGACGGCCCTATTCCGGCTGCCTCTACGCCGGACTGATGATCAAGGGAGACTCCATCAAAGTGGTGGAGTTCAACTGCCGTTTCGGCGACCCCGAGACCCAGGTGGTGCTGCCGCTGCTGGACAGCGACCTGCCCACCATCATGCTGGCCTGCGCCACCGGCACCTTGGAACCTTCCATGGTGAAATGGAGCGACAAGGCGGCGGTATGCGTTGTCATGGCTTCCGGCGGCTATCCGGTGGCCTATGAGAGCGGCAAGGAGATCCACGGGCTGGAGGAGGCCGGCGCTATGGACGGCGTGGCCGTGTTCCATGCCGGCACCAAGGAGAAAGACGGAAAGATTGTCACCGCAGGCGGCCGTGTGCTTGGCGTCACCGCACTGGGCGATACCATCGCGGAAGCCAAGGACAGAGCCTACGAGGCTGTGGAGAAAATCGATTTTGAAGGGGCCCATTACCGCCGGGATATCGCCTGGCGCGCCCTGAAACGAAAATAACATACGGGAATCCCTCGGGATTTCCCCCGGGAGAGACAGATAGGACGGTGCTGCCGTTTTATCTGTCTTCTCATATATACGGGAGCGCTGAAATCTTCCGGAAGCGTGAGGGGAACGGACCGCCATCGGCGGCGGAAGCCCCGGAAAGCGCGGGGCGGAGCGGCTGGAAGCAGGCCGCATCCCATCCCGGATGAACTTGATGACAACCCGGGCTGCCGGAGATAATTCCGGTGGCAATTTCCCGGGAAAATTGATATAATTTCTGATAACAAAATATGTGATGTGTCATGCCCGGCGCATGACGGAAAAATTGGTGATGACGCGGTGGACGCGTCGCTGAGGACATGAAAGGAATGGTGTGATTATGGCTTTTTACTATGACGAACCCGCACATACTTTTAACGAGTACCTGCTGGTTCCCGGTTATTCTTCTTCCAAATGTGTGCCTGACAATGTCAGCCTGAAGACCCCTCTGGTGAAATACAAAAAGGGTGAGGAATGCGAGCTGACCCTGAACATCCCGATGGTATCGGCCATCATGCAGTCCGTATCCGACGATAAGCTGGCTGTGGCCCTGTCCCGTGAGGGCGGCTGCTCCTTCATCTACGGCTCCCAGACCATCGAGGATGAGGCCGCCATGGTGCGCAATGTGAAGAGCCACCGCGCCGGTTTCGTCACTAGCGACTCCAACATCACCCCGGACAGCACCCTGGCCGATATCCTGGCTCTGAAAGAGAAGACCGGCCACTCCACGGTGGCTGTCACCAGCGACGGCACGGTGAACGGCCGTCTGGAAGGTATCGTGACCAGCCGTGACTACCGCGTGAGCCGCATGGATCCCTCCACCCTGGTGCGGGATTTCATGACCCCCATCGAGCAGATGATCGTGGGCCACAAGGACACCAGCCTGCAGCAGGCCAACGACATCATCTGGGACAACAAGCTGAACACCCTGCCCATCATCGACGATGACGGACGGCTGCTGTACATGGTGTTCCGCAAGGACTATGTATCCCATAAGGAATATCCCCTGGAACTGCTGGACAAACGGAAACGCCACATCGTAGGAGCAGGCATCAACACCCGCGACTACGCCGAGCGTGTGCCCGCCCTGGTGGAAGCCGGCGCGGACGTGCTGTGCATCGACTCCTCCGAAGGTTTCTCCGAATGGCAGGCCATCACCCTGAAATGGATCCGCGACCACTACGGCGACAGCGTGAAAGTGGGCGCCGGCAACGTGGTTGACGCGGAAGGTTTCCGCTTCCTGGCGGAGGCCGGCGCGGACTTCGTGAAAGTGGGCATCGGCGGCGGCTCCATCTGCATCACCCGTGAGCAGAAAGGTATCGGCCGCGGCCAGGCAACCGCAGTCATCGATGTCTGCGAGGAGCGTGACCGTTACTTCGAGGAGACCGGCATCTACGTGCCTGTCTGCAGCGACGGCGGCATCGTATACGACTACCACATGACCCTGGCTCTGGCCATGGGCGCTGACTTCCTGATGCTGGGCCGCTACTTCGCACGTTTCGACGAGAGCCCCACCAACAAGGTGAACGTCAACGGCAACTACATGAAGGAGTACTGGGGCGGAGGCTCCAATCGCGCCCGCAACTGGCAG
>CALAZX010000018.1 GCA_937926555.1 uncultured Negativicutes bacterium
TTCCGGAAGCGGAGATAAAGCAGTATCAGCAAGGCAAATGAAAGTGCAAAGGAGCATATAGAGTATGAAAAAACTTCTTCTTTTCCTGATGGCGGCACTGATGGTATGCCAGACATCCTTCGCGGCGAAAGGGATGTGGATGAAACCTCTGGTGGAACTTGATTTCTACAGCCTCAACGATTTCCGGGGGCAGATCACGGAATCTGCCAACGAGCCGGGCGCGCTGGGCCTGGCAGGCGCTGTGAAAGGGATGCGGAAAGACTCCGGCATCAAGACGTTCCTGGGCGGCGGCAACAATCTCAGCGGCAGCGACGCTAATGACCTGCGGCTGGGCGCCCCCACCATCCTCATGCTGAATTCCATGGAGATCACGGCCAATGTGCCGGGAGCCAAGGATTTCTCCTATGACAGGAACACCATCCTGAACCAGGCGGGAACCTCCTATTTCGCCAACCTGGCGGCCAATATCCTGACGGAGGACGGCAATGTGGCCGCCCCCTACAAACCGTATCTCCTTTTCATGCGGGGCAATGCCCGGATCGGCCTGATCGGCCTGGTGGGTGAGAAGGCGGCTGGACCCGCCGCGGCGAAAGGCTACCGTGTGGTGCCGGCAGCCCAGGTGGCACAGCAGTGTGTCAACGAGCTGCGCCGGAACGGCGCCAATATCGTTCTCCTGCTCACCAGTCTGGACGGACAGGGACAGGGGGATGAGAAGGTGACCGGCGAGATCGCCCGGCTGCTGGACAAGGTGGAGGGCGTGGACGGCGTATTCCTGGCCGGCACCGCCGCTCCCGTGAACGGCACGTATAAGAAGATCCCCGTGGTTTCCGGCGCTCCTGATGGCCGGGGACTGGGACAGATCCACTTCCTCTATGACCAGATCAAGAACAGTGTCCTGGTGGGCGTAGCCCGTCAGGTGGACGTGATGGCACTGCCGGTGGAGAAGGACAAGAACCTGGAGAAAGCTTTCAAGCGTCTCCTGGGCGGCGGAAAACTCTCCACGGTTTCCATGGCCCAGCCGCGCAAAGCCAAGAAGAGCAAGACCAGCATCTACCGGGATGTTCCCGAACGGGCTCCGGAGATGGCTCCGGCAGGCGCGGACACCAATGTGGCCGCTTCCGGCGGCACGGTGGAGAACCGGAACGTGACCAACGTGGTTGTTACCGGAAAAGGGGAGAAGCTGGCGGAGAACATGACGGAACTGACCAACTATCCCGGCGGCCAGTCCACCCTGGGCGAATTCTTCACGGACATGCTGCGCAAGGCCTACAAGGCTGACGTGGTTCTCTATCCGGGCAGCGCTTTCCGCTATACCCTGGCGGCAGGACCCGTCACCGAAGGCATGCTGGAATCCGTGATGCCTGGAAACGACCGGATCGTCATCGGCCAGCTCACCGGTGCCCAGATCAAGGCAGTGCTGGAACACGGTATGAATCCGGAAATCGGCCTGATCCGTTTCTCCGGCCTGAACGTGAAGGCAAGCCTCAGCAAACCGGAAGGCAGCCGCATCGGCTCCGTCACCCTGGAGAACGGCGAGAACCTGAACAACAACCGGCTGTACACCGTCATCATCTCCTCCTCCATGCAGGAGGGCGTGGACGGCTATGACCTGAGCGGCCTGCAGAACGCGGCGGACCGCGGCTCCCAGCTGGATTTCTTCAAATTTACGCTGAAAGCCTTCCGCACCATCGACTACAACGGTGACGAGCGTCTGAGACTGTGATAGACAAGATGCGCTGAAGCGGCGGTCTGAAAGACGAGCTGAAGCGACAATCCCAAGAGATGAGCCGGAAGTCTGTATCCCGAAAGGGCTGTGGGCCTCCGGACCCAATACAAGACAGAGGAGAATGTGACCCATGATCAAGAAGTTTGCCGAACAGCCTTTTGGCGAGTTCGTGGAAGACCTGAATTCCGACCTGTCCGCACCCGGCGGCGGCACCGCCGCGGGCTTCTGCGGCGCCATGGCCAGCGCGCTGGCCGGCATGGTGGCCCATATGACTGTGGACAAACCCCGTTTTGCCGACGTGAAGGCGGACATGGAAGAGGTGCTGGAGAAATCCGCCGCCTTCCAGAAAGAGATGCTGCTCATGGCGCAGCAGGACGCGGAGGTATTCGGCCAGGTGCTGAACACCTACAAGCTGCCCAAATCCACGCCGGAAGAGGAGCAGAAACGGAACGAGGCCATCGAGAAGGCCACCAAGCTCTCCATCCTGGCCTCTCTCCATATGGCGGAGGTATGCGTGCAGATTCTGCTGCTGGCACAGACCGTGGTGAAGAAAGGCAGCCGCATGCTGGTCACCGACGGCGCGGCTTCCGCGCTGCTGGCCCGGGCCGGACTGCGTATCGCAGCCTACAACGTGCAGATCAACCAGGACTTCGTGAAAGACCGCTCCTTCAACACGAAAGTGGGCGCGGACCTGAACAAGCACGTCCATCACGGCGCCATCCTGGAAAGCGCCATCATCCGGGAAGTGGAGAGCCGCATCCTGAAGAACTGA
>CALAZX010000019.1 GCA_937926555.1 uncultured Negativicutes bacterium
GGAAGATTTCTACAAACGGGTGAAGAAGCTTGTTGAGAAGGCGCAGAAAAAGGGCTGTCCCAAGGATAAGGCCGAACGCATTCTGGGCGATATCGAGCCCGAGCAGTATCTTCCCCTGCAGGTCAGCAAAGATAACGGTGTCATTCCCCATCAGATCCATGAGACCGAGCTTAAGGCCATTCTGGAAAAGGCCGAGAAGCATTATGGATTTCTTGCGGAAAAGGATGGGAAGGAAATCTCCAACAGCAAGAAGATTCTCTCCATCTTCAAATACAGAATCCCCTATTATGTAGGTCCTTTGAACTCCAAAGGTAGTCAAAATGCCTGGATGGTGCGGAATGCCGGTATGGAAGGCAAGAAAATCACTCCCTGGAATTTCGATGAGATTGTGGACCACGACGCATCTGAAGAGCAGTTCATCGAGCGGATGAAGAATCCCTGTACCTATGTGCTGGGAGCCAGTGTTCTGCCGAAAAACTCACTGCTCTATTCTGAATACGCTGTCCTGAATGAACTGAACAATGTCCGTGTATGCGGGGAGAAACTGCCTGTTGATCTGAAGCTGAAGGTTTTAGACGAGGTTTTCAGAACAACCAAGAAAGTCACCGGCAACAAACTTTACACGTACCTGAAGGCCCAGGGATTTGTCCCGAAACGGCAGGGCATCCAGGAGGCCGGAAAAGGGGTGGGCATTATCCGGAAAGATGAGTGCACAGGCTTTGACGTGGACTTCAATTCCGGATTGACCTCTTATTTCGATCTGTATAAAATTTTTGGCGAAGACCTGAAGAAAGACTCCGTCAGAAAGATGTGCGAGCGCATCATTTTCTTCCTGACCATCCATCATGACGACAAGAAGCTCATGAAAGAGCGGATCCGGAAGGAATACGATGAGAAAGAGCTTTCCGATGAGCAGCTGCAAGCATTGTGCCGCCTGTCCTATCAGGGATGGGGAAGACTTTCCCGGGATTTCCTGGAAGATATCAAAGGGGCGGACAAGGAGACCGGAGAATATTTCAACATCATCAATGCGCTGCGGAATACAGATGATAACCTGATGCAGCTGCTGAGCGCGAAATACAGTTTTGCGGAAGCACTGGATGAGCGCAACAAAGCCAACAGGACAGAGATTGGGGCTTTTACCTATGAGAATGAGATGCAGGACGTCATTACCTCCCCGGCGGTTAAGCGGGCCGCATGGCAGGCGCTTCTGATTGTACGTGAAATCACTAAAATCATGGGACATCCGCCGAAGAAAGTCTTTGTGGAAGTGACACGGGGGAATACGAAAAAACAGGGAAGGACCACATCCCGTAAAGAGCAGTTGAAAGCCTTATATGCTAACATTAAGGACGAGGAGAAAGATTGGAAAGCGGAACTGGAGAAGACTCCGGAAAGCGATTTCCGACGTAAGGTGCTTTATCTGTACTATACCCAGATGGGGCGTTGTATGTATTCCGGAGATATTATCACTTTTGCAGAGCTTGCCGATAGAAATCTGTATAATATCGACCATATTTATCCGCAGTCTTTAACAAAGGACAACAGTTGGAGCAACATGGTGCTGGTTAAAAAGCGGTTGAATGAAGATAAAGGAAATGGTGTTGTCGAACCTGAAGTGCAGGAAAAGATGACATCTTTCTGGACTGCATTGAAAAAAATGAATCTGATCTCTTCGGAGAAATATAACCGGTTAGTGCGCCGTACTCCTTTGACTTTGGAAGAGCGCGCCGGATTCATCAATCGACAATTGGTGGAAACCGCTCAGTCCAGCAAAATAGTGGCGGATCTTTTCCAGCAGCTTTATCCTGATACCAGGGTTATCTACGTGAAAGCGAAATCTGTATCGGATTTCAGGCAGAAGCCGCTGGATATTGTCAAAGTCCGCTCTCTGAACGATCTGCACCATGCCAAAGACGCCTATCTTAACATCGTGGTAGGAAACGTATATGATACAAAGTTCACTAGCAATCCTCTGCGTTGGCTGAAAGAGAATAGGGGCAAAGAGTATAGCTTAAAGGCCATGTTCGACTTTGATGTGGTGCGAAGGGGGAAGGGCGGAGAGATTAAAACTGTTGCCTGGAAAAAAGGTGAAGACGGTTCGATGTCCATTGTCCGGAAGACCATGGCGAAAAATGATATTCTCTGTACACGACAGGAAACTACGGTAACTTCAGGTCAGAATGGAGGCCTGTTCAACCAGAACATTGTGAGCCGGAAAGATAATGCCTCTATTGGTATCAAATAGGATATGGATGTGGAGAAATATGGCGGATACAAATCTGTTACACCTTACTGCTTCGCACTTGTTGAATCGATAGGGAAGAAAGATGAGAGAATGCGGACTATAGTAGCGGTTCCGTTGTATCTCCGTGAAAAAATTGAACAGGATGAAACTGTTTTTGAATCATATTGTCGTGATGAGCTGGGATTGGAGAGTCCGAAAGTTATTCTGAAAACCATAAAAAAGAATGCTCTGTTCAAAAT
>CALAZX010000020.1 GCA_937926555.1 uncultured Negativicutes bacterium
TTCCAGAAGTTCTTCGAAAGTTACCGGCATCCCCTTTCCTCCGTCCTAAGGTGGCAGGGAGCAATGACAATGACCATCGCTACAGCTTTCCCCCTGAAGTGACAGAGGCCAGGGTCTGGAGTATAATAAATATATCTTATTGATTTTATGGCTGTTGATTTTGTGGCAAGAATTTCCAGGATCAGTATCTTGCTGATAGATTTCCGATAGGAGGAGCTGCATGTCGAAGTTCGAGTTTCTGGAAAAGGATTTTCCCGAGCTGTACCGGCTTTGTCTGCGGGTGGATGAGGCCGCAGAGCCCGATATCGCCATGGTGCGGGTGCGCCAGGCGCTGAAGTTCATCGTGGTGCAGCTGGGGACCCGGGAAAACAATCTGCTTGCCGCCATCGTCGGACTCAGGGAGAAAGGCGTACTGGATGATGACATGGCAAGACTGTCCGGGAAGGTCTGTCTGCTGACGGAGCCGGAAAGCAGGGACGGCCGCAAGCCGGTATCCCCGGAGGATGTGTTTTTTGCCAAAGCGGCGCTGCTGAAAATCACCATGTGGTATGAGGGGTATGGCAGGAACCGGGCCCAGGAGCAAGCTGAGGAGCAGTACCGGCTGGGCTTCCGCTATTACAGCGGTGACGGCGTGGACCGGTCCTATGAGAAAGCGGTGGAATGCTTCAGGCAGGCGGCTGAACAGGGGGATGCCGACGCGCAGTGCAGCCTGGGGAGCTGCTATTACTGCGGCGACGGTGTGGTCCGGTCTTATGAGACCGCGGTGGAGTGGTTCCGGAAGGCGGCGGATCAGGGCCAGGTCTCCGCACAGTACAATATGGGCGTCTGCTATCATAACGGCGATGGCGTCCCCCGTTCTGACGGGGAAGCGGTGGAGTGGTTCCGGAAAGCCGCGGAGAAGGGCCATGCCGCCGCCCAGTGCAAGCTGGGACTCTGTTACTGGCGTGGAGAAGGGATTGAACGGAATCCCGAACAGGCGGTGGAGCTGTTCCTGAAATCCGCGGAACAGGGAAACGCGGAGGCCCAGTATCATATGGGCATCTGCTGTCATGATGGCGATGGCGTCCCCCAGTCCTACGAGACGGCGGTGGAGTGGTTCCGGAAGGCCGCGGAGCAGGGACATACCACGGCGCAGTACAATCTGGGCATCTGCTACAGGTCTGGACGGGGCGTCGAGCAGGACCAGCGGACGGCGGCGGAGTGGTTCCAGAAAGCCGCAGAGCGCGGCGACGGCGACGCGCAGAACATCCTGGGTATCTGCTACCAGTGCGGCCAGGGTGTGGAGACGGATTTCCGGACAGCGGCGGAGTGGTTCACAAGAGCAGCGGAACAGGGCGAAGCGCAAGCGCAGTACAATCGGGGTCTCTGCTACAAACAGGGAATAGGCGTTCCCAAGGATTACGGGAAAGCGGCGGAGTGGTACCGTAAAGCTGCGGAGCAGGGATACGCTTCGGCACAGGATAACCTGGGGAATTGTTATTACTGTGGTGATGGTGTGACTCAGAATTATGCGGAAGCGGTGGAGTGGTACCGTAAAGCTGCGGAAAAGGGAAATATTTTCGCACAGAATAGTCTGGGGAATTGTTATTACTGTGGTGATGGTGTGACTCAGGATTATGCGGAAGCGGTGGAGTGGTGGGAAAAGGCTGCCGACCAAGGGCATAAGGAAGCGAAAGAGAAATTGCAAATGATTAGGGCGGTGGCGGTGAAACCAGCTGATTTATAACAGTGACGATAATCGTCAGCAGAAAAGATTTCCATAAAACATTTTCAGAAGAGGGGATAGCATGACATACAGATACAAAGCCGCCGTCTTTGACCTGGACGGCACCATCCTGGACACGCTGGAGGACCTGTTCCGGGCCACCAACCACGCGCTGGCGGAGGAGAAGCTCCCCCTGCGCACAAAGGAGGAGGTGCGCCGTTTCGTGGGGAACGGCATCGGCAAGCTGATCGAGCGGGCCTGTCCGGCGGAGGTGACGGCAGCGCGGCGGGAGCGGGTCCATGCGGCCTTCACCCGGTATTACAGCGAGCACTGCGCCGACACCACGGCGCCCTATGAAGG
>CALAZX010000021.1 GCA_937926555.1 uncultured Negativicutes bacterium
AATCAGAACCGGAGAGATGCTGTATGGAACGGAGAAAGACAAGAGAGATACGGGTGGGGGACGTACGGATCGGCGGAGACGCGCCGGTGGCCGTGCAGTCCATGACCAACACCCGGACCCAGGATGCGGAAGCCACCCTGGCCCAGATCAGAGAGCTGGCCGCGGCGGGCTGTGACATCATCCGCTGCGCGGTGCCCGACATGGATGCCGCCCTGGCGCTGAAGAAGATAACGGCGGAGAGCCCCATCCCGGTGATCGCCGATATCCATTTCGATTACCGGCTGGCCCTGGCGGCCATCGAGAACGGAGTCCACGGACTGCGCCTGAACCCGGGCAATATCGGGGGACGGGAGAAGGTGGAGGCGGTGGTGGAGGCCGCCCGGAAACGGGACATCCCCATCCGCATCGGCGTCAACGCCGGCTCCCTGCCCAAGGACCTGCTGGAGAAATACGGCCATCCCACGGCGGAAGCCATGGTGGAGGCCGCCTGGCGCCATATCCGCATCCTGGAGGAGATGGACTACCGCAACATCAAGGTGTCCCTGAAGTGCCATGACGTGCCCCTGACCCTGGAGGCCTACCGGCTGCTGGCCGGGCAGTGCGACTATCCGCTGCATGTGGGCATCACCGAGGCCGGCACCGTCAACTCCGGTATCATAAAATCCGCGGTGGGCATCGGCACACTGCTGGCGGAAGGCATCGGCGACACCATCCGGGTGTCCCTCACCGGCGACCCGGTGAACGAGGTGAAGACCGCCTATCAGATTCTGAAAGCCCTGGGCCTGCGGGAGTACGGACCTACCCTGGTGAGCTGCCCCACCTGCGGGCGCACCAGCATCGACCTGGAGAAACTGGCCCTGGCCGTGGAGAAGCGGCTGGCCGGAATCACAGAGCCTATCACCGTGGCTGTCATGGGCTGTGTGGTCAACGGACCGGGCGAGGCCCGGGAGGCCGACGTGGGTATCGCCGGCGGCAAGGGCGAAGGCCTGGTGTTCCGCAAAGGCGAGATCCTGAAGAAAGTTCCGGAAGGGGAGCTGGTTGATTCCCTGTTCCAGGAGATAGAAAAAATTTTAGACGAGAGGAAGAAAAACTGATGTTAGTGAGCAAATTATACGCACCTACTTTGAGAGACGTTCCCGCCGAGGCGGAGATTCCCAGCCATCAGCTGATGCTCCGCGCAGGCTATATGCGCAAATCCGCGGCAGGCATGTACAGCTATCTGCCCCTGGCACAGCGCGTGCTGAAGAAGATTGAGACCATCATCCGGGAGGAGATGGATGCCATCGATTCCCAGGAGATCCTGATGCCTATCGTGCAGCCGGCTGACATCTGGCAGGAAAGCGGCCGCTGGGACGTGTACGGTGCTGAGATGTGGCGCGTGAAGGACCGTCACAACCATGAGTTCTGCCTGGGACCCACCCACGAGGAGATGGTGACCTCCCTGGTACGCATGGACGTGAACTCCTACCGTCAGCTGCCTCTGTCCGTATACCAGATCCAGGACAAGTTCCGCGATGAGCGCCGTCCCCGTTTCGGCCTGATGCGCGGCAGAGAGTTCATCATGAAAGACGCTTATTCCTTCGACCGTGACGAGGCCGGACTGGACAAGTCCTACCACGACATGTTCGACGCATACAGCCGCATCTTCACCCGCTGCGGCCTGTACTATCGCCCGGTTGAGGCGGACAGCGGTGCCATCGGCGGCGACTGCTCCCATGAGTTCATGGTCATCGCCGACAGCGGCGAGGCCGAGATCTGCTACTGCAGCGAGTGCGACTATGCGGCAGATACCGAGAAGGCAGAGCTTCATGTGATCGAGGAGGCCGAGGAGGAAGCCCTGGAGAAAGCCATGGTGGAGACTCCGGACTGCAAGACCATCGAGGATGTCTGCGCGTTTCTGAAAGCTCCCGTGACCAAATCCGTGAAAGCGGTGGCCTACCAGAGCGAGAAAGGACTGATCCTCTGCTTCGTGCGCGGCGACCATGAGGTCAACGAGATCAAAGTCATGAACGCCTGCGGCGTCAACGAGGTGGAGATGGCCGAGCCCGAACTGCTGGCTGCCAACGGCACTGTCGGCGGCTATATGGGCCCCTGCGGCATCGACACCGGGAAGGTGATGGTTGTCTGCGACAGCACCGTGATGAAGATGCACAACTTCTGCTGCGGCGCCAACAAGGAAGGCTACCACTTCACCAACGTGAACCCGGGCCGTGATTTCACCCCCACCCATGTGGCCGACATCCGCCTGATGCAGGAAGGGGACCCCTGCCCCCGATGCGGCGCCAAGATCAAGAAGGCGAGAGGTATCGAGGTTGGCCAGGTGTTCAAGCTGTTCACCAAGTACAGCGCAGCCATGAACGCCACCTTCCTGGACGAGACCGGCAAACCCAATGTGATCTACATGGGCTGCTACGGTATCGGCGTATCCCGCACCATGGCCGCAGCCGTGGAGCAGAACAACGACAAGGACGGCATCATCTGGCCGGTGCAGATCGCTCCCTACCATGTGATCGTCGTTCCCATCAACATCAAGGACGAGGACGTGAAGGAGAAAGCCTTCTCCATCTACGAAACTCTGAAGAAAGCCGGCGTGGAGGTCATCCTGGATGACCGTGACGAGCGCCCCGGCGTGAAATTCAAGGATGCCGACCTGATCGGCTATCCCCTCCGCGTGGTCATCGGCAAGAAAGGCCTGGAGAAGGGCGAGATTGAAGTGAAAGCCCGCAAGACCGGCGAGATGAAGATGCTGGACGCCAACGATTACGTGGACGGCATCAAGGCCATGCTGGACGAACTGAACAGATAAGCGGGGAATCCGCCTGAAGCTGGCGGAGCGGCGTCCGTGCCGGCCCCGCCGGAAAGAGAAGAAGATAAGGAGTTTTGCCATGCTGGAATCCTTATTCGGCAACTTTATGAATTCCATACAGTGCGAGATGATGATCCGGCTGGTGCTGTCCGCCATTCTGGGCGGCATCATCGGACTGGAGCGGGGAAGCGGGGACCGGCCTGCCGGCTTCCGTACCCATATCCTGGTCTGCGCCGGCTCGGCCCTGCTGATGCTGGTGTCCCTGTATGGCTTTGACGGCTTCGACGCGGTTCCTTTCGAATATCCCCGTAACAGGGACTCCGCCCGTATCGCGGCCCAGGTGGTCAGCGGTATCGGTTTCCTGGGTGCCGGCACCATCCTCCATGAGGGTATGACAGTCCGTGGCCTGACCACGGCGGCCAGCCTCTGGATGGTATCCGCCATCGGTCTGGCGGCCGGCAGCGGCATGTACTTCATCAGCATCCTGGCCACCGCGGTGACCATGGTGACCCTGGTGACCTTCCACAACTGGGAGAAGCGGTTCGCCGGCGGCAGCAAGTCCGACCGGAAATTCATCCGCATCACCGCCGCCAACTCCCCGGGCATCATCACCCAGGTGACATCCTATCTGGCGCTGAACAACATCAAGGTGAAGACCATGAATGTGAAGACCAACGCCTCCAAGAACCAGCTGGTGCTGGAGCTGTACCTGAAGGTGAACAAGGAGCTGGATTCCGGCGCCGTCATCAACGGAGTGCAGCAGATCGACGGCATCCTGTCCATCGAGAACGTGGGCTGAGGCCCCGGGACCGGGACAGCGTGCCTGAGAAAAGAACGGCGGAAATCCGGATGTGTCCGGCAGCCGGGGCGGGATCCCGTCACCGGACCTGACGCCACGGTCCGCCACTATGTAGAGAATCAGCGGGTGTCTGCGGTTTTCGGGGAGCAGGCCTCTCCGGAAGCCCGGACATCCGTTTTTCATATGTTCTGTCAACTGACAAAGGAGTAATTATGGAAGCCCAATTTTATCTCACCCCCGACGACCAGTCGTTCATCGACTATATGGTCGCGCTGCCGCTGAAGCCCAACCAGAAGATGCAGGTGCGCTTCATCCATGTGCAGCGGATCTGGGTGGACCAGAAGACAAAAGAGTGGCAGATAGATTTCAGCTCCATGTCGCCCATGCCGGAGGAGCTCCTGCGGACAGTGGGGGAGCAGCTGGTGGCCACCTTCCATCTGAAAGAGGTGTTCTGGAAGCGGACGGACCCCTGCTGCTGCGCCGTTGATGACGGCCCCGACTGCTGTGACGGCTCCACGCCGCCTCCCTATACGGAGACCCCTGTGGCGCCGGAGCCGGGACAGGTCCCCGGCGGTTCCGATTTCTGCGCCGCCGACGGCCTGCCTCCCGCCTGCCCGCCCTGCGACATGCCGGAGGAGCCGGTGGAGGAGGAGCCCTGCTGCGACGATATGGAGGAGGAGCGCCGCCGGGAGCTGATGCAAAACGAGAAATACCGCCGGGCCTACGACCTGATCCACGGCAAGAAGCAGTCCGACGGCCATATCTACGGCAAGCGCTTCAAGGGCAAGGTGCGCCCCCTGGGCGAGATCCGCGAAGAGGAGAACAACGTGGTGGTGGAGGGCATCCTCACCAAAGGCCGCGACAAAGACGACAAGATGGTCACCTTCTACGAGAAGGAGCTCCGTACCAAGAGCGTCCTCCTGCGGATGAACCTGGTGGACGACACCGGCGGCATCTACCTGAAGCAGCGTTTCGAATCCTGGGACGAGGTGAAGAAGCTGGAGAAACAGCTCCACGCCGGCATGCGGATCCGTGTCTGCGGCGACGTGGCGCCGGACCGCTTCGAGTTCGACGAGATGGTGATGACCTTCAAGGGCATCAAGGCCATCCCCACGGAGGAGCGCAGCGACAACGCCCCGGTGAAACGTGTGGAGCTCCACTGCCATACCAAGATGAGCAAACTGGACGCGGTGACCCCCATGGTGGACCTGGTGAACCAGGCCATCAAGTTCGGCCACAAGGCCCTGGCCATCACGGACCACGGCGTCATCCAGGCCTTCCCCTTCTGCGCCGACGCGGTGGAGGAGGCGGGGAGCGACCTCAAGCTGATCTACGGCTGCGAGGGGTATATCATCTCCAACGAGCACGGCCGGATCCTGAAGGAGAACCTGCCGAAACCGGGCAAGATCCCCTCCAACCACATCATCATCCTGGCAAAGAACGAGATTGGCCTGCGCAACCTGTACAAACTGGTGTCCCTGGGACATCTGAACTACCTGAACGGCAACGGCGCCAGAGCCCGGGGCATGCTGCCCAAAGAGGTGCTGGAGGAATGCCGGGAAGGCCTGCTGTTCGGCAGTGCCTGTGAGGCAGGCGAGGTGTACCGCGCCATCGAGGCCGGTGTCTCCGACGAGCAGCTGGAGGAGATTGCCTCCTTCTACGACTACCTGGAGGTGCAGCCGCTGGGGAACAACTCCTTCCTGGAGCGGATGGGCCGCTTCACCCGGGAGGAGCTCATGGCCCACAACCGGAAGATCTACGACCTGGCCAAGAAGCTGGGGAAACTGTGCTGCGCCACCTGCGACGTGCATTTCCTCAACCCGGAGGACGCCAAGGTCCGGGCCATCCTGCAGTTCAACCAGGGCTACAAGGACGCCGACATGCAGGCGCCCCTGTATTACCGCACCACGGAGGAGATGCTGGCCGAGTTCGAATATCTGGGCAAGGACATCGCCTACGAGATCTGCGTGGAGAACCCCAACAAGATCGCCGAGCAGGTCAAACGCATCAAACCGGTGCCGGACCGCGACCAGCTCTATTCCCCCTCCATCCCCGGAGCGGAGGAGGCCATCCGGGACATGAGCTACGAGAAAGCACACAACCTGTATGGCGACGAGCTGCCCAAGATCGTGGAGGACCGGCTGAAATACGAGCTGGACGCCATCATCAACAACGGCTACGCCGTACTGTACGATATCGCCCAGAAACTGGTTAAACATTCTATGGAGGAGGGCTACCTGGTAGGTTCCCGTGGTTCCGTAGGTTCCTCCTTCGTGGCCTTCACCACGGACATCACCGAGGTGAATCCGCTGAAACCTCATTACCGCTGTCCCAACTGCCGCCATACGGAGTTCTTCCTGAACAACGAGTATGTCAGCGGTTTCGACATGCCGGAGAAGGACTGCCCCGAATGCGGCACCCCTATGGTCCGCGACGGTCATGACATCCCCTTCGCGGTGTTCATGGGCTTCCACGGCGACAAAGTTCCCGATATCGACCTGAACTTCTCCGATGAGTACCAGCATTACGCCCATAAATATACCGAGGAGCTCTTCGGCAGGGACAACGTCTGCCGCGCCGGCACCATCGGCACCCTGGCGCCCAAGACCGCCTGGTCCTATGTGAAGAAGTACTTCGAGGAGCATGAGATCCCGGCCCACCCGGCCTATATCGACAGCTTCGTGGAAGGCCTTAACGGCGTGAAGCGCACCACCGGACAGCATCCGGCGGGCATCATGGTAATCCCCAGGGATATGGACATCCATTACATCACGCCCATGAACCATCCGGCGGATGACAGGAACTCGCCCATCATCACCACCCATTACGATTACCACTCTATCAACGACCGTCTGGTAAAACTGGATATCCTGGGCCGCGTGGGCCCCACCATGATCAAGCGTCTGGAGGAGTGCACCGGCATCGACGCCATGTCCATCCCCGTGGGGGACCCGGACACCATGGCCATCTTCTCCTCCCCGGAGATCCTGGGGGTCACCGAGGAGCAGATCGGCACGAAAGTGGGCACCTACGGCATCCCCGAGTGCGGCACCCGCTTCACCCAGGCCATGATCTACGAGCTGCAGCCCAAGAAATTCAGCGACGTGGTCCGGGTATCCGGCTATTCCCACGGCACCGACGTGTGGGTGGGCAACGCCCAGAAGCTGATCGAGGAGGGCAAGCCGGTGGAGAACACCATCTCCACCCGTGACGACGTCATGACCTACCTGATCTCCAAAGGCGTGCCCGAGTCCATCGCCTTCAAGACCATGGAGTTCGTCCGCAAGGGCAAGGCCGCCAAGAAAGGCCTGGAGCCCGAGATGCGGGAGGCCATGGAGAAGGCGGGGATTCCCGACTGGTACATGGAATCCTGCGAGACGGTGAAATACCTGTTCCCGAAAGCCCATGCCGTGGCCTACGTGCTCATGGCCTACCGGATCGCCTACTGCAAGGTGCATTATCCGCTGGCCTACTACGCGGCCTACTTCACCCAGCGCGCCGAGGTGGACGCCACCTTCATCGCCAAGGGCAAGGAGTATATGCGGCAGTACATCCGCAACGTGGAGGCACAGGGCTTCAAGGCCAAGCCGAAAGACAAGGAGACTGTGATCTACCTGCAGCTGGTGATCGAGATGCTGGAGCGCGGTTTCGAGTTCTATCCCATCGACCTG
Organism: uncultured Negativicutes bacterium; assembly: GCA_937926555.1. Classification (GTDB taxonomy): domain Bacteria; phylum Bacillota; class Negativicutes; order Acidaminococcales; family Acidaminococcaceae; genus Succiniclasticum. Next base: position 7,277 of record CALAZX010000021.1, read on the forward strand.
TACAAATCCCATCCCTACATGTTCATGCCGGAAGGGGACAAGGGGATCCGCATCCCCCTGTGCGCCCTGCCCGGCGTGGGCAAGGGCGTAGGCAAGACCCTGGCCCTGGCGGTGAAAGAGGAGGCCCGGGACTTCATCTCCCAGGAGGACCTGATCAGCGCCTGCCGCAGCGTGGAGCAGAAAGTGATGAAGAAGCTCCTGGCCAGCGGCCTGCCCGCCGACGAGGCCCTGCCGCCGGAGGAGCGGGACCTGACCCATGTGGGCCAGTCCGCACTGGACTCCCTTTCCGAGTACGGCGCCCTGGGCGACATGCCCGTGAGCAGCCAGACCAGCCTGTTCTGATGAGAAGATCCGCCTTCCCTTTCCGGGGGAGGCGGTTTCCGTCTCCGACGGCTGAGAAAAGAGACAGCCGGCAGGGGTCACCGGGCAAAGGGAGCCAATCCCGGAACCCGGCTTTTCACCATTACAGAGGGGCTTTGGGGGCC
>CALAZX010000022.1 GCA_937926555.1 uncultured Negativicutes bacterium
AGGGCCTGCGCTTCGCTATCCGCGAAGGCGGTCACACCGTAGGCGCCGGCGTTGTTGGTGAGATCATCGAATAATCGCTGTAGTCTATAACGCAGTACTTGGTCAGGACCGGTCTGTCAGACAGACCGGTCCTGTTTTATCATTATTTCCGGAAATGCCGGGGCGCCAATCCCGGAGGAGGGCATCCGCCGGACAGGGGAGACAATCCCCGGCCGGATGGGATGGCAGCTCCGCCAAGGAAATGAAAATCCCCACCGTCGGGCGGACGGGAACATAGGAAACAGAAAACGGAAATCGCGAAAATGGCGTTATTATAATAGGAAAGAAAGCTTTTCCGGATGGAGAAAATTCTCTTTCTGCAGGACTGTAATTTTATTGACAGAAAAACTGAACTGTGATATCATCATTTAGTGACAATTTGTCCGTTGTATTTTTTAGCTGAAAGAGGTGTCGATATGCGTACTTTGATCACTTTGGCCTGCACCGAGTGCAAGCAGAGAAACTACCAGACCAACAAGAACAAAAAGAACGATCCTGATCGTCTGGAAATCAAGAAATACTGCAAATTCTGCAAAAAACATACTTCTCATAAAGAAACCAAGTAATCTTCTTTATACCGTTGATTCAGATTTACAGTAGTGAGGCAAGGATGTGACAATAATGGCTGTTCCGGAAACTGCTTCCGCAGGCAAAGGCTTTATGAACAAGCTGATGCGCTTTTTCAGAGAGTCTAAGGTTGAACTTAAAAAAGTAACCTGGCCTACGAGACAGGAACTGATTGTGAATACCATCGTGGTTTTGTTTGCCGTAGCACTGGTAGCTATTGCCATTTGGGTGGTTGATTCTGTATTCTCTGTCCTGATTAGAGCCATCTTACATTAATTGAAAGCTGGGCTGTTCAAAGGAGGTACGGGGATTTTCCCCACACAAAATGGAAGAAAACAAACATTGGTATGTCATTCATACTTATTCCGGTTACGAGAATAAGGTAAGTGCAAACCTGGAACGCAAAGTTCATTCCCTGGGTATGGAAGACAAGATTTTCCGCATCATGATTCCCATGGCGAAAGAAGTTGTGGTCGACGACAGCGGAAAGCAGCGTGTTGTAGAACGCAAAGTCTTCCCCGGTTATGTGCTGCTGGAAATGATTGTTGATGACCGTACCTGGTATGTTGTCAGAAATACTCCCGGTGTCACCGGGTTCGTAGGCCCCGACAACAAACAGCCGGTACCGTTGTCTGATGAGGAAGTTGCTCGCATTCTGCAGACCAACGTCTCTGGAGAGGATGGAGCGGAAGCTCCGGCTCCGAAGCTGGACCTGCAGACTATATTCCATTTACAGCAGGTGGTCCGCTTGAAAAGCGGTCCTTTTGCCGACCATGAGGGCGTCGTAGACGTCATTGACAGCGAACGCGGTAAACTTACCGTGCTGGTTGACATGTTCGGACGGGAAACCCCTGTTGAGATTGATTATACCCAAGTAGAAGAAGTTGAATGATAAGGAGGTGTAAAGAACATGGCGAAGAAAGTTGCAAAGGTTGTTAAATTACAGGTTCCCGGCGGTAAAGCTACTCCGGCACCTCCCGTCGGCCCCGCACTGGGTCAGGCTGGTGTCAACATCATGGCTTTCGTAAAGGACTTCAACGCCCGTACTGCTAAGCAGATCGGCCTGGTAGTTCCTGTAGAAATTACCGTTTACGAAGACCGTTCCTTTACTTTTATCACCAAGACCCCGCCTGCAGCAGTTCTGCTGAAGAAAGCTGCCGGTCTGGAAAAGGCATCCGGTGAACCCAACAAGACCAAAGTTGCTACCCTGAGCCGCGACAAAGTCCGCGAGATTGCTGAAAGCAAGATGGAGGACCTGAACGCAGCTGACGTAGAAGCAGCAACCCGTATGGTTGAGGGCACTGCCCGCAGCATGGGTATCGTTGTTACCGACTGATAGGCAAGACCCCGGCATAGCCGGACATCATGTGGGAGGCGAGAGCCGTTATGACCACAAGGAGGAATTTTTTAAATGGCTAAACATGGCAAAAGATATGTCGACGCTGCAAAGCTGATCGACTCCGAAAAATTCTACTCTCCGAAAGAAGCAGTAGAACTGGTTAAGAAAACCGCTAATACCAAATTCGAAAGCTCCATCGACGTTTCTTTCCGTCTGGGCATCAACCCGAAATATGCTGATCAGCAGGTTCGTGGTGCGATGGTTCTGCCTCACGGCACCGGCAAATCCAAGACTGTTCTGGTATTTGCAGAAGGCGCTAAAGCAGAAGAAGCAAAAGCAGCTGGTGCTGATTTTGTTGGCAGCGATGAGTTCGTTGAGAAGATTCAGGGCGGCTGGACCGATTTTGAGGTCTGCGTAGCTACCCCGAACATGATGGGCAAAGTTGGTCGTCTGGGTAAGATTCTGGGACCTAAAGGCTTAATGCCTAACCCCAAAGTTGGTACCGTTACCATGGACGTAGAGAAAGCTGTTAAAGAGATCAAAGCTGGTAAAGTTGAGTACCGCGCTGATAAAGCCGGCAACGTACAGGCTATGATCGGTAAAGCTTCCTTCACCGACGACCAGATTCTGGAAAACTATGTTGCTCTGGCAAGCACCCTGATCCGCGTTAAGCCGTCCGGTGCAAAAGGCCAGTACATCAAATCTATCACCATGTCCACCACCATGGGCCCTGGCGTTAAGATTGACGTTCTGAAAGCAGACAGCGACAAATAATTCCAGTTTCAAAATTTTAAATCAGAAGATAATCGGGCCAAAGACAGCAGGTGCCGGATGGCGTAAGTGCTAAGCATACCTGCCGAGGCTGGAGACGTTGAAGATAGATTGGACTCAGTCCTTCACGACCTCCGGCTGCCAGGCCGAGAGGTCTTTTTGATTTATAAATGTAAGTCAAATATAAGAAGAAGGAGGTGCGATGCATTGAAATCCAAAGCAGAGAAACAGCTTCAGTTAAAAGAAATCATTGAGGTACTGTCTAACGCTAAAAGCGCTGTACTGGTTAACTTCAGCGGTCTGACCGTTGCTGAGGACACCCAGTTACGTCGCAAAGTACGCGAAGCAGGTGCCACCTACACCGTTTACAAAAACACCCTGATTGCTCTCGCTTGCAAAGAGGTTGGTATCGAAGGCCTGGACGAAGTTCTGGCTGAGAACACCGCCATCTGCGCTTCTTCCGAAGACGCAGTAGCTCCTTGCAAAGCAATCGTGGAATTTGCCAAAGAGCATAAGCAGCTGGTTGTCAAAGCCGGCGTTATGGAAGGCAAAGTCGTTTCCATCGACGAAGTCAAGGCTGTTGCAGAACTGCCGCCGAAGGAAGTACTGGTTGCCAAAATGCTGGGCAGCCTGAACGCTCCTATCTCCGGCCTGGTACGTACTCTCCACGGCACTATCGCCAAAGTGGTATACGCACTGGACGCAGTTCGCGAAGAGAAAGAGAAACAGTCCGCATAAGTATCAAGCTGCGATCAGCAGTTTAAAAATTAAAACACAAATTTAAAATTAATGGAGGAATTAATAATGAACAAAGATCAGATTATCGAAGCTATTGAAAGCATGTCCGTACTGGAACTGTCCGAGCTGGTAAAAGCTCTGGAAGAGAAATTCGGCGTATCCGCAGCTGCTCCCGTAGCTGTAGCTGCTGCCGGTGCTGCTGCTGGCGGCGCTGCTGCTGAAGAGAAATCCGAATTCGACGTAATCCTGAAAGACGCTGGCGCTGGCAAAATCAACGTAATCAAAGCTGTACGTGAGATCACCGGCCTGGGCCTGAAAGAAGCTAAAGCTGTTGTTGACGGCGCTCCGAAAGCTGTTAAAGAGAAAGTTTCCAAAGCTGACGCTGACGAAATCAAAGCTAAACTGGAAGCTGCTGGCGCAACTGTAGAAGTTAAATAATCTGCCCCGGCATCAGGCCGGATGTCAGTTATTGACAGCACATCCAACTCCTGGATCGCATCCGCGGTCCGGGAGTTTTTTTATGTCCGGAACCGGGAGTTTTGACAAATATTTCATCCTGCTGACTGGTGCGCGGGGCGGGATTTTGTGGTAAAATCTGAAGCGTGATATAAAAAATTGCTGATTTGTTGAATATCGGAAAACGAGGCGCCATATGGATATGAATCTTCCTGAGAAGATGCGGCGGGACAGCAATATAGAGTTGCTCCGGATTGTAAGTATGCTGGGAATCGTCCTGTTCCATTTCTATTATCATGGGGATTTTCCGATATCCCCGGACTTTTTCCTCAAGAACCTGACGATGCAGATGATAGGCTGTGGAGGCAAGATAGGCGTTGATATTTTTGTCCTGATCAGCGGCTATTTTCTGGTGGGACAGAGATTCAAACCGCTCAAGATACTCCGCTTTTTAAGCTGCACCTTTTTCTGGGGGCTGGCGATTCTGTTTTTTGCATTCCATATCCTCCATATCCCTGTCCCGGAAGCGATGATAGCGAAGTCACTGTCCCCGCTGAAGCCGGAACCCTGGTTTGCGCAGGCGTATCTTTATCTGCTGTTCCTCTATCCCTGGCTGAACCGGCTTATTTCCCGCTGCGGCCGGAAGGGCTGCGGAATACTGATTGCCGTGATGACGGTGGTGTTCTATCTGATTCCCACCGTGACCGGGCACCAGTTTGGCGGAGGACACATTGGCATACTGCTTCTTTTTTCGACACTTTATCTGGTTGGCGGCTATCTGCGGCTGTATAGTGATGCTGCGCTTGAGAGAAGACTCAAACGGTTTGGCCTGGGTGCAGCCGTTTTTCTGGCAGGCACTTTTATCCGGGCGGATCTGCTGGGAGTATCGGATCTCTTATATCTTGAGAAAGACAGGGTCCTTTATTTCGCTGTCCATAATTTCTCGATTGTGGCGCTTCTCATTGCGGTAGGCGTCTTTGTGAAATTCCGGCAGCTGCAGCTGGGCTATCATGGCTGGATAAACAATGTGGCGAAAATGACTTTCGGAGTTTATCTCATCCATGACTCCGGCATTCTCAGAGAATGGCTCTGGAATACATTGCTGAAAGTGGGCACTTTCTACCATTCACAGTGGTTCATCATCGATATGGTCCTGATTTCCACAGGTGTTTTCCTTGTGTGTGCGGGATTGGAATTTTTACGGTATTATTTTCTGGAGCGGCCGGTCTTTGCTGTAGCCGGCCGGGTGGACTGGAATCATTTCCGGGCCAGGATTAAAAAAACAACAGGCTTTTGACAGGCCGATTTCTATAACGGAAAAGGAGATGACCTATGGATATTATTGAGAAATACGGGGACTACGATTTATACTCGTTCGATGTTTTTGATAC
>CALAZX010000023.1 GCA_937926555.1 uncultured Negativicutes bacterium
TTCGAACCGGAGGATGGGGCCCGGGGGAGAAAATATGTGGCCGGAGCCGGCATGGACGGAGTGGATGGCGGCAGTCCCGGCGAGATGATGATGGAGAACCCTCTGGGGACCACCGGCTCCTTCTTCCGCCTGAAGAAGGCCCGGCAGGACGTGATGAAGCGGGAGGTCTTCGAGACCCGGGAGGAATATGAGGAGCGGATCGCGGGCATGCCCCCGGTCCATATCGGCTATGCCATCCTTGACCGCCGCAACAGGGACGAGTTCACGGGAACCGTCTTCCTGCAGCATTATATCGACCGGAACGGGAATGCGGATTTCACCGGGCAGCCCGTCTTCTTTTTCGTGGAGGACGGCACCGGCCCCGAATTCGCCGACGGGGAACTGCGGGCGGGGCTGAAAGTGGAGGGGGAACGGATCTGCTGCGATTATGACCGGATCTCTCTGTATGCGGAGGGGATGTACACCCCTGTCCGGATGAGCAGCTGGACACAGCTGGAAAATGAGTCCGCGGAGGCTTTCTCCAAGCGGCTGGAGGCGTTGCCGCTGCTGCCGCTGGGAAACATCTTCCCCATCGCTGACCGATATCAGCTGGAGAGGGAGATCCTGCCCTTCGAGCTGGACCCCTTCGCCTATACGGCGGCACTCAATCTGAGCAGGAAATACCTGATTCCCTGCAAGCCCGCTTTCGCCAGGAAAGTATGCTTCCTGGAGGAACCGGGGGTTCTCCTGGGACGGGTCGGCGGCAACGGGGCGTTGCGGCATATGCTGATCTGGCACAAAGAGATGGGAATCATCTACAGTGACGAAAAAGACAAGAAGCATCTGGTGGCCTATTACAAGACACAGATCACCTATGCGAAAGATGAGCGGGAACAGCTGTACTGGCATGAGAAAGTGGCCGATGAGAGCGACGCCTCGTTCCAGTATGACATGGCCTGCTGTTATGTGGACGGGAAAAACGGCCCCCCCGATGGGGAGAAAGCCGCCCATTGGTACCGGAAAGCGGCGGAGCAGGGACATGTGGAGGCGCAGTACCGGCTGGCGCAGTGCTACGACCGGGGAGCCGGCGTGGAGAAGAGCCCCCTGGAAGCCGCACGCTGGTACAAGGAGGCCGCGGAGCAGGGAAAGACGGAGGCGGAGCGTGAGCTGGGCCTCTGCTACGAGACTGGCAAGGGGACCGGGAAGAACATGGCCCTGGCTGCGCGCTGGTACGGACTGGCCGCCGGCAAAGGGGACGCTTTCGCCCAGGTGCGCCTGGGTGACTGCTACAGCACTGGCGCCGGCGTGGAACGGAATCCGGAAACCGCCTTCGACTGGTATGAGAAAGCGGCGGCCCAGGAGCAGACGGAGGCACTGTACAACCTGGCTGTCTGCTTCAGCGAGGGAATCGGGACACCGGAAGACCGGGAGAAAGCCTGCGGTCTGTTTGAGCGGGCCGCCGGACAGGGTGACGTCCGCGCGAAGAAGCAGCTGGCCCTCAGCTACATGACCGGCACCGGTGTCTCCCAGGACTACGGGAAAGCCGCCCGGTGGTACGAGCAGGCTGCCGGCCAGGGCGACGTAGAGGCGCAGGTGCGCATCGCCCGCTGCTATATGCACGGCACCGGCGTGGAGAAGGATGAGACCCGGGGCGCCTTCTGGTATGGAGAGGCCGCCAGGAACGGCGATATGGGGGCGCAGCACCATCTGGCCCTCTGCTACGACCGGGGGACCGGCGTGGAGGAGAACGCGGAACAGGCCGTCCATTGGTACCGCCAGGCAGCGGACCAGGGTTACGCCTATTCCCAGGACAAGCTGGGAGACTGCTATTATGAAGGACGTGGCGTGAACCAGAGCTATGGGCAGGCCGTATACTGGTATGAGAAAGCGGCCGGACAGAATATCGCCTCTTCCCTGTACCGTCTGGGAATCTGCTGCGAGGAGGGACTGGGCAGAGAGGAGAATCCCGCGAAAGCGGTGCTTCTCTACCAGCAGGCCGCGGATCAGCAGCATGTGGAGGCCCTGCAGCGGCTGGGGAGCTGCCGGGAGAAAGCGGCGGAGAAAGGCGCGCCCGACCAGCTTTACGACCTGGGCTGCCGCTACGAGACCGGTGACGGGATCAAGGCGCAGCCCCAGGAAGCGGTATACTGGCATCTCAAAGCGGCGGAACGGGGATTCGGACCGGCGCAGAAGAAAGTGGGCAGATACTATGCTGACGGGACAGGGATGCCGCAGGACTGCCACGAAGCGATCCGGTGGTTCGGGAAGGCCGTGGAGCAGGGCGAAGAGGCCGCCCGTTACAACATATTCTCCTGCTATCTGACCCTGGCTGAACGGGGCGATGCGGAAGCCCGCTACCAGGTGGGACGGCGGTGCGAGAACGGTGACGGCACCGTGCAGAATTACGAGGAAGCTGTCCGCTGGTACAGCCTCGCCGCAGAGCAGGACCATGTGGAGGCGCAGTTGGGACTCAGCCGCTGCTATAACAACGGCAAAGGCGTGAAACAGGATTACTCCAAAGGCGCTTTCTGGCAGCAGAGAGCCAAAAAACAAGCTGACAGGAAGGACTGAATCCGCAGGGAGAAGAGCAAATATCCGGAATCCGGCATCTGAGAAGGTGCCGGATTTTCTTATGTCGTGGCTGATATCCCTTTCCTCCGTCCTAAGG
>CALAZX010000024.1 GCA_937926555.1 uncultured Negativicutes bacterium
AGATAGTTGCCGGTTAGATGAAAGAACGCTCTGAGTGAGCGTTCTTTTTTTATGCCCGGAATCACTTTTCTTTTCTGGAGAAGGGTTCCGGGCTGTCTTTATTTGTTCAAAAACAGGAGCGGCGGTATGTGATATACTGGAAACATAAAGCAGAGTTGATGGATAGGAATAGAAAAACAAGAGGTGATATATTTTGGTACAGACTTTCCTCCGCCGCATCCTGCCGCGGAAAAAGACAATCTATCTGGCCGGTGGCTGCTTCTGGGGCATGCAGGGGTATTTCGACCGGCTGCCCGGCGTCATCAGCACTTTTGTGGGTTATGCCAATGGACATACGGAGAATCCTACTTATGAGGAGGTCTGCCACATGAACACAGGGCATGCGGAGACGCTCCAGGTCAACTACGACGCCAACCGCATCAGCCTGGCCGAGCTGCTGTCCCGTTACTACAGTGTCATCGACCCGGTCAGCGTGAACCGTCAGGGGAATGATGTGGGCACCCAGTACCGGACAGGCATCTACTATGTGGACGCCGGCGACCTTCCGGTGATCATGGCTTCCCTGGACCAGCTGCAGAAACGTCATGCGCAGCCGCTGGCCATTGAGGTGGAGCCGCTCAGGCACTTCTTCCCGGCGGAGGAGTACCACCAGAAATACCTGGACAAGAATCCCGGAGGCTACTGCCATATCAATCTGGCGCTGGCTTCAGAACCGCTGGATAGCGGGGAAGAGGAGCGGGATTACAGCAAGCCCGGAGAGGATGTGCTGCGCCGCTCCCTGACGGAGTTGCAGTATCAGGTGACCCAGCATGCCGCCACCGAGCCTCCTTTCACCAGCGAGCTGGATGAGTTCTTCGGCAAGGGGATCTACGTGGACATCACCACCGGGGAGCCCCTGTTCTCCTCCGCCGACAAGTTCGACTCCGGCTGCGGCTGGCCCGCTTTCAGCCGGACCATCGGCCGGGGCGTGGTGAGAGAGTATGAGGACGACTCCTATGGCATGGTGCGGACAGAAGTCCGGAGCCGGGCCGGGGACGCCCATCTGGGCCATGTGTTCCCGGACGGACCGGCGGACTGGGGCGGACTGCGTTACTGCATCAACGGCGCATCCCTGCGTTTCATCCCCCTGGAACGGATGGAGGAGGAAGGCTATGGCGCCTACATCCCCTATGTGCTGGAGGGTGAGGAGCGGAAATAATTCTGGCCCCGACCGCTGACCGGAAATTCAGACGGGATTGCTGACCGGATTTTTCCGGAGCGGTGTTCTCTCATTGACGGATGGCTTCCAGAAAGAGTTCCTGCAGCACAAGGGCATGGTTATGTTCAGTGTCCCTGGCCCCATATAACAGTGTGACCGTGGAGCCGGCCAGGAGCTTCTTCAGCTCCCGGACATAGTCGGGCCAGCTGTCGCTTTGACGGAGCTCGGCCGTATAACGCAGCCGGAACTCAGGGAACAGGGCCGGATCGTGTCCGAACCATTTGCGGAGCTCCGGAGTGGGAGCGACATCTTTCCACCAGAAATCGATTTGCGCCGCATCTTTCCGCAATCCTCTGGGCCACAGGCGGTCCACCAGGATCCGTACGCCATCTTCGGCGGCCGGCGCATCATAAACACGTTTGATCAACAAATTTTTCATTGGTATCACCTTCAAGCACAGTATAGGACTATTTTTCGTCCAGTGCAATCCGTGCTGCCAAAAGGCAGGGGATTGTCAATTTACAAGCATTGTCAAAAATGTTACAATCATTATAATACATCGGTATATAATAGACTATGAAATAACGAGCTGTATGTATGTGAGAAAATGGCCGGACGAGGCCGATATCCCGCGAGGGGAGAACGCATGAAGACCTCGGCAGACCTCAATTCAAGGAGGATCAATCATGGAAACGAAAAAAGAAGCTTTTGTACCGTCTTTTCTGCAGAAACCCGAACCCATCACCGATATCAAAGAGGTGAAGGAGTATGACATCGTTGTCATCGGTGCCGGCACCCCCGGCATCCCCTGCGCCCTGAAGGCCGCGGAGGACGGCGCCAAGGTGGCCCTCATCCAGAAAGAGGAGACCATCAGCGCCTGCGGCAACGGCGGCGCGGGCATCATCCTGGAGGAAAGCGATCCGGAGGCGGTGGAGGCCGCTATCAGCGAAGTGATCAAGACTTCCGACTACCGGGCAAAGAGGGAACGTGTGGAGACCTGGGCCTACCATTCCGGCGAAGCCTGCAAATGGCTCTTCGACCATGTGAAGAAAGCCGGCGGCCCCGGCATGGACCTGGGGAATCCTCCCCAGCAGGAGTTCCTGGACGCCATCCACAATCCTCGCTTGAAATTCATCACCACCTATTTCGGACCGAAACCCTTCAATGTCATCTCCGCCCTGATGGCCATCATGCCCACCCTGGAGAAGGCCGGCGTGGATGTGTTCTACAAGACTCCGGCGGAGCAGCTGGTGATGGAGGACGGACGCTGTGTAGGAGTCATCGCCAAGACCGATGACGGCTATGTGGAGTTCCGGGCGAAATATGGCGTGGTAGTGGGCACCGGCGACTATCAGAACGACCCGGAGATGTTGGACTACTATCTGCCGGACATGGTGAACTTCGAGACGAAGAAATTCGGCCGTACCGGTGACGGTCACAAGATGATCTCCTGGGCCGGCGGCCATATCGAGAACCTGGGCCACACCAAGATGTGCCATGATTTCGACGCAGGCCCCGCCAACATGATGAACCTGCCCTTCATGCGGGTGAAACTGGACGGCCGGCGTTTCTGCGACGAGACCATCCATATGGAATACATGAACTGCTTCCTCACCGGCGCCAAGGACACCGGCCACTACTGCCAGATCTTCGACATCAACTACCTGGATTACGCCAAGGAGTTCGGCACCACCGCCGCAGCCTGGAAAGAGCTGGTGAACTACATGCCCGAGCAGAAAGTCGCCAAGCGTGAAGGCGTGGTTGTTCCGCTGATCAACACCTGGCAGGCCGACACCCTGGAGGAACTGGCTGCCAAACTGGGCATCCACGATGTGGAGGCGTTCAAGGAGCAGGTGGCACGCTACAATGAGTTCGCCAAGAGCGGCAAGGACCTGGAGTTCGGCGTGGACGCCAAATACCTGAAACCCATCGACACGCCGCCCTTCTTCGGCATCCATCGTCATATCCGCCTGACCATGGCCTGCTCCGGCGTAGACGTGAACGGCGACCTGCAGTGCCTGGACACCAAGGGTGAGCCTATCCCCGGCCTGTACGCCATCGGCAACACCGCCGGCAACTTCTACGGCAGTGTGGACTATCCCCTGGATATCTTCGGCCTGAACCTGGGCCACAACTACACCGACGGCTATGTGGTAGGAAAGAACCTGGCCGCCATGAAGAACGGGGAGAAATAAGCCCGGCAGCCGGGAATCAGAACCGGTAGTTGAGCGATAGGACAGCCGCAGGAAAATGAGTCGGCAACCGGAATTGAGACAGATGGCCGGAAAGTGTCGTATGCGTTACACTTTTGTGGACAAAACAACCATTATAAATGAAGAGTGGAAATAAATATTGACGGTGTTTTTCCGCTGTGGTATTATTATATCCATCAACAGAAAAACGCAAGTGCGAGGATCAGGACAGGAAGATGCGGGCCTTCTTTCTCAGAGAGCCATCCATCGGTGGGAGGACGGCAGAGAAGCCGCTGATTCATCCCCTGTGAGCTGAGGGCTGAACCCAGTAGGCCTCTCCGGAGCTTTCCCGTTAGAGAAAGACTGGATAGGGTTCCGCCTGTCCGGGTCCTGCACCATGGAGTGGTATAACGCGAGAACTTTCGTCTTCAGGGCGGAAGTTCTCTTTTTTATCCCTTCGGCGTCTTTCTTTGTTCCTTTTCTGTAAGGACTACAGAACACTTTATTCCGGAAGGGGAAATGTTTATGAATGGTTTGACGCTTGTAGTGCTCGCGATTGTAGTCTTTACAGGGGCGTACCTGCTGTATGGCCGCTGGCTGGTGCGGACCTGGGGAATCGACCCTGACGCGAAGACGCCGGCTGTCCGGCTGGAGAACGGGCAGGATTATGAGCCCGCCTCCAAATTCACGGTGTTCGCCCACCAGTTCTCCGCGGTCTGCGGAGCGGGGCCTGTGACCGGGCCCATCATCGCCGCCATGTTCGGCTGGCTGCCGGCGCTGCTCTGGCTGCTGATTGGCGGTGTGTTCTTCGGTGCGGTGCAGGATTTCACCGCCCTGTACGCGTCGGTGAAAAACGACGGCAAGTCTATGGGCATGCTGATCGAGCAGTATGTGGGGCGGACCGGTGGAAAGCTGTTCCTGGCCTTCTGCTGGCTGTTCTCCCTGCTGGTGATCGCGGCGTTCTCCGACATCATGGCGAAAACCTTCAACGGCTTCGCCAAGGACGGCACGCTGCTGATGCCCAACGCCGCCGCGGCCTCCATTTCCATGCTGTACATCGGCGTGGCCATGGTCTTCGGCGTGCTGGTGCGGAAATTCGGACTGAAAGGCAGATCTGAACTGATTGTCGGCATCATCTTCATCGCAGCCATGATCGCCGGGGGTATCGCTCATCCCATCTACGCGGACCATATGACCTGGATTTACGTGACCTTCGCCTACTGTTTCGCCGCATCCATCCTGCCCATGTGGCTCCTGATCCAGCCCCGCGACTATCTGTCCGTCTTCCTGCTGCTGGGCATGATTGTGGGCGGCGTGGCCGGTGTGGTGGTAGGGAACCCCACGCTGAACATGCCGGCTTTCGTCGGGTTCACTGTGGCTGACAAGCCTCTGTTCCCGATCCTTTTCATCACCATCGCCTGCGGTGCGGTGTCCGGCTTCCACAGCCTGGTTTCCTCCGGCACCTCCTCCAAATCCGTCTCCAATGAGAGGGATATGCTGGCGGTGGGCTACGGCTCCATGCTGATCGAGTCCCTGCTGGGCGTGGTGTGCCTGGTGATCGCCTGCTCCGCCGCCACCAACGGAGTGCTGCCGAAAGCGACGCCTTTCGCCATCTTCGGCTCCACCATCGGCGGCTATTTCCAGATGTTCGGCATCCCCAAAGCCATCAGCGCCTGCATCGTCACCATGTGCGTGTCGGCTCTGGCCATGACCACCATTGACGCGGTGACCCGTATCGGCAGGATGTCCCTCCAGGAGATGGTCACCGGTCCTGACGGAAAGCCCGGCAACACCGTGGCCAAGCTGCTCCACGACAAATACGTGGCCACCATCGTCACCCTGGTGCCCAGCTTTTTCCTCTGCATGGGCGGCTACATGAACATCTGGCCGCTGTTCGGTTCCGCCAACCAGCTGCTGGCATCCCTGGTGCTCATCGCCCTGGCGGTGTTCCTGAAAGTCACCGGACGGAAAGGCTGGATGCTCTACATCCCCATGGTCTTCATGTTCGTGGCCACAATGACGGCCCTGGTGATGCACCTGTTCACCATCTACCATCATGTGATGGCCGGCCGGTTCAACCTGCTGGTGGAAGGACTCCAGCTGGTGGTGGCGGTGGCCCTCATGGTGCTGGCGCTGCTGGTGGCGAAGACCTGCCTGCAGAAACTCTTTTCCGGCAAAGGGGAGGAGTCTGTGGAAGAGCGGCTGGAGGAGACCGCCTGACAGCATGTTCATGATGAAATAAGATTTTAATCCGGGAGAAAAGGCGATATAGTGTATACTATTTCAAAAATAGTGTTCATTTTATTGCTTTTTCTCCTTTTATTTTTGTAAAATATGTGGTAAAATGAAAGCAGTTCAGGTGTTCTTCGTGCGGGAAAAAACGTGGTGTTTTGCCCCGGAACGGCATGCTGAAGCCCTTGGCGGAAGGCAGGGAACCACCTGGAAAAAGAGAAAGTGAACCGTATTTATATGAGTTTTGTGGGACTCTTTTTGTTCCACATGGGACACTGAATGGAGTTTGATCATGGACAACATCATCAATCTGCAAAAGAAGATTGTTCCGGAAATGACAGATCTGCTGGTGGAACGGTACCGTATCCTCCGCCAGGTGAGCAACGAGCAGCCCATCGGGCGCCGGGCTCTGGCGGGTAGACTGAATCTCAGTGAACGGATCCTGCGTTCCCAGGTGGATTTCCTGAAAAGCTGCGGGCTGCTCAGTTACTCCTCCGCCGGAATGGCCGTCACGGACGAGGGCGCAGAGATACTGAAAGAGCTGGCGGACTATGTCCGGAAACTGCAGGGCCTCTCCTCCCTGGAGCAGTACCTGCTGGCCAAACTGTCTATCAAGCAGGTGGTCATCATCCCTGGCGACTGCGACAAGGAAGCTGTCGTGAAACGGGAGATCGGCAGAGCGGCGGCGCACACACTCCTCCGTCTGCTGGAAGAAGGCAAGGGGAAAGTGGTGGCGGTCAGCGGTGGCACCACCTTGGCGGCGGCCGCTTCCAATATCCGGGGCAACTACCCCGACATCATGGTGGTGCCGGCCCGTGGCGGACTTGGCGACACCCTGGAGCTGCAGGCCAACACCATCGCCACGGTGATGGCCCAGCATCTGAAAGCGTCCTACCGGCAGCTGTATGTGCCCGACTCTGTCAGCGAGGAGATCCTGAACAGCATCCTGGCTGAGGACGCCGGCATCCGCGCCGTGGTGGACGTGATCAAGAACGCGGACATCCTGGTGCACGGCATCGGACGGGCCGACGTGATGGCCCGTCACCGTCATCTGCCCCAGCCTTTCATCGACGAGCTGATCGAGAAGGGCGCCGTAGGCGAGGCGGTAGGCCAGTACAGCGCGCTGGACGGCAGCCAGGTCTACATGACCAACAACGCCGGACTGATGATGCAGGACCTGCCGAAAATCGGCACGGTCATCGGCGTGGCCGGCGGACGGTCCAAGGCCAAGGCGATCCTGGCCGTATCCCGGGCTACCCGGCAGGACATCCTCATCACCGACGAGGCGGCCGCCAACGAGATGGCGGAACTGCTGGAAGCCGGCAAGTGATTCTGTGCCGGTGGCCTGTGAGGACGCCGGCATCGCGAAACATTGAAAAAGCATCACAGCAAAGTATCAAAGCATCAAGGCATCAACGAATCGAAGCATCAGAGCATCACCGTTTATCATTGTTGTTGTTTCACTGAAAATGTATTATAGATTATCATTTATCTACTCAATTATCTAAAGGAGGCTTTCATCATGGTAAAAGTTGGTATTAATGGTTTTGGTCGTATTGGTCGCGAGGTGTTTCGCGCAGCGTTCGGGAATCCCGAAATCGAGATTGTGGCGGTAAACGATCTGGGTGACGCTGCAGCGCTGGCACATCTGCTGAAATACGACTCCGTTCACGGCACCTTCCAGGCGGAAGTGAGCTGCGACGGCGAGCATCTGGTGGTTGACGGCAAGAAGATCACCGTGACTGCGCAGATGGATCCTGCAAAACTGCCCTGGGGCGAGCTGGGTGTGGACATCGTTGTCGAAGCAACCGGCCGTTTCACCGATGCCAATGCAGCCAAAGCTCATCTGGAAGCCGGTGCCAAGAAAGTCATCATCTCCGCACCTGCCAAGAACGAGGACATCACCATTGTCATGGGCGTGAACCAGGACAAATACGATCCTGCGAAACATAATATCATCTCCAACGCATCCTGCACCACCAACTGCCTGGCTCCCTTCACGAAAGTGCTGCTGGAGAACTTCGGCATCGAGAGCGGTCTGATGACCACGGTGCATTCCTACACCAACGACCAGCGCATCCTGGACCTGCCGCATAAAGACCTGCGCAGAGCCCGTGCAGCCGCCATGTCCATCATCCCCACCACCACCGGCGCGGCCAAAGCCGTATCCCTGGTGCTGCCTGAGGTGAAAGGCAAACTGAACGGCTTCGCAATGCGCGTTCCCACCCCGAACGTATCCATCACCGACCTGACCGTGCTGCTGTCCAAGGACACCACCGCGGAAGAGATCAACGCAGCCATGAAGAAAGCCGCCGAAGGCGAGCTGAAGGGCATCATGGGCTACAACGAGCTGCCCCTGGTATCCCGCGATTACAACGGCTGCCCGCTGAGCTCCATCGTGGACGGCCTGTCCACCATGATGGTAGGTCCCCGTATGGCGAAAGTGGTTTCCTGGTACGACAACGAGTGGGGCTACTCCAACCGTGTGGTAGACCTGGCCATCTACATCGGCAAAAAAGGTTTCTAAGCCTGAGGGTCCCGGTCTGCCGGAACCTCCCGCCGGAGAGGCGGACAATATATGACTGAGATGCTCCTGACGCCTGTGGCGGCGAGGGCATCGTCGGAAAAAGAACATACACTATCCCGGGTTCCGGAAGGGCCCGGGATAGGAGTGTTTCACGAAGAGACCGCCGGAGGACGGGGATTCCGCCTTGCGGCTGACGATAAACATCAAGGAGTCTGAACACTATGGATAAGAAAATCCTGACCGACCTGGATGTGGCCGGGAAGAAAGTCCTGGTACGCGTGGATTTCAACGTGCCCCAGGATGACGCCGGCAACATCACCGACGACAACCGGATGCGTGCGGCACTGCCCACCATCCAGTATCTGCTGGACCATGATGCGGCTGTGATCCTCATGTCCCATCTGGGCCGTCCCAAAGGAAAAGTCAACGAGAAATACAGCCTGGCACCGGTGGCGAAGCACCTGTCCGAGCTGCTGAAAAAACACGTGGCCTTCGCCTCCGACTGCGTAGGCCCTGTGGCCGAGGAAGCCGCAGGCAAGCTGGAAGCCGGCCAGGTGCTCCTGCTGGAGAACCTCCGTTTCCATGCCGAGGAGGAGAAGAACGACCTGGATTTCGCCGAGCAGCTGGCATCCCTGGCTGACGAGTACGTGAATGACGGGTTCGGCGTATCCCACCGCGCCCACGCCTCTGTGGAGGGCATCACCCATTTCCTGCCTTCCGCCGCAGGTTTCCTGCTGGAGAAGGAGATCCGCTTCATCGGTGGCGCCGTGGACCATCCGAAACATCCTTTCGTGGCCATCATCGGCGGCGCGAAGGTATCCGACAAGATCGGCGTGATCACCAACCTGCTGGAGAAAGTGGACACCCTGCTCATCGGCGGCGGCATGGCCAACACGTTCCTGGCCGCCGAGGGCTATGCCATGGGCAAGTCCCTGGTGGAGGAGGACAAACTGGAGGAGGCCCGGAAGATCCTGGCCGCCGCCAAGGAGAAATCCGTGAAGCTGCTGCTGCCCACCGACCTGGTGATGGCGGAGGCCTTCAAGGAGGACGCGGCTCACGATGTGGAGGAGCCCGGCTCCCTGAACCAGGAGCGGATGGCGCTGGACATCGGTCCCGCCACCCGGGAAGCGTACCGGAAAGCCCTGGAGGGTGCGGCGCTGGTAGTGTGGAACGGCCCCATGGGCGTGTTCGAGATGGACGCTTTCTGCAAAGGCACCGAAGCGGTGGCCGAGGCTGTGGCTGAGAGCCATGCCGTAAGCATCGTGGGCGGTGGCGACAGCGTGGCAGCCATCAAGAAGATCCATCTGGAGGACAAAATCAGCCATATCTCCACCGGTGGCGGCGCCTCCCTGGAATACCTGGAAGGCAAAGTCCTGCCGGGCGTGGCCGCGCTGGACAATGTCCGCCGCTACATGATTGCCGGCAACTGGAAGATGCACAAGACCGTGGACGAGGCCCTGGAACTGGCTGAGGACCTGGTGGTGGAGACTAACGGCACCATGAACGAAGTGGTGATCTTCCCGCCGTTCACCGCGCTGGAGAGCGTGGCGGACGCCATTGACGGCAAGCATGTGGGCTACGGCGCGCAGGATCTCCACTGGGAGGACGAGGGAGCCTTCACCGGCGCCGTTTCCGGCACCATGATCGCCTCCATCGGCTGCGAGTACGTGCTGGTGGGCCACAGCGAGCGCCGGACCGTGTTCGGCGAATGCGACGGCACCGTGCACAAGAAGGTGCTGGCGGCGTACCGCAACGGCCTGAAACCCATGCTCTGCGTGGGCGAGAACCTGGAGGAGCGTGAAGCCGGCAAGACCGCCGAGAAGATCACCTCCCAGCTGGACAGCGCGCTGCAGGACATCACCCCGGAACAGGGGCGGTTCCTCACCGTGGCTTACGAGCCTGTCTGGGCCATCGGCTCCGGCAAGGCGGCCACCGCGGCGGACGCACAGGAAGTATGCCTGCTGATCCGCGACAAGCTGGAAGAGCTGTTTGGCGAGGACGTGGTGCGTCATATCCGCGTGCTCTACGGCGGCAGTGTGAAAGAGACCAATGCGGGCCAGTTCTGCCTGGACGGCATTGACGGGGTGCTGGTGGGCGGCGCCGCACTGAAGGCTGATTCCTTCAGCGCCATCGTCCGCAGTTTCTGATCCCCGGTAAGATAAAGGAGTTACAGATCATGGCAAAGAAGCCATTGTTATTGATGATTCTGGACGGGTGGGGCATCGCTCCTCCCGGTCCGGAGAACGCGGTTTCCGTGGCGAAGACCCCCAACCTGGACCGGTACTTCGCACAGTATCCCCATACAGAGCTGCAGGCCAGCGGCGAGGATGTGGGTCTGCCTGCCGGGCAGATCGGCAACTCCGAGGTGGGGCATCTGAACATCGGCGCCGGGCGCATCGTCTACCAGGACCTGAGCCGGATCAGCCTGGCCATCCGTGACGGTAGTTTCTTCAAGAATGAAGTGCTGATGAAGGCCATGAACCGGGCCAAGGAGGGCGGCAAGGCCCTCCATCTCATGGGACTGGTCAGCGACGGCGGCGTCCACAGCCACCAGGACCATCTGAAAGCCCTGCTGCGGATGGCCAAGCAGGTGGGCGTGGCGGAAGTCTATGTGGACGCGTTCCTGGACGGCCGCGACGTGCCGCCCCAGAGCGCCCTGGAGCAGATCCGGGCCATGGAAGAATATATGAAGGAGCTGGGCCTGGGAAAAATCGCCATGGTCAGCGGCCGCTATTACGCCATGGACCGTGACAACCGCTGGGAGCGTGTGGAGAAAGCCTATCGCGCCATGGTGCAGCGGGAAGGCGACACCTTCGCCAGCGGCTCCGAGGGAATCGCCGCCTCCTATGAGGCCGGCGTCACTGACGAGTTCGTGGTTCCCTTCGTGGTGGAGGGCGGCAAGGCCATCACCGCGGGGGACAGCGTGATCTTCTTCAACTTCCGGCCGGACCGGGCGCGGGAGATCACCCGGGCGCTGTACGACACGGAGTTCGACCATTTCGCAAGACCGGAGGGGGCACGCCCTGTCTACATGGTGAGCATGACCCAGTACGACGCCACCTTCACCCTGCCGGTGGCCTTCCCCAAGGCCAGCTATCCAGACACCCTGGGCGAGGTGCTGGCGAAAGCCGGACTGCATCAGCTGCGCATCGCCGAGACGGAGAAATACGCCCATGTGACGTTCTTCTTCAACGGCGGCGTGGAGGAGCCCAATGAGGGCGAGGAGCGCATCCTGGTGCCCTCCCCCAAAGTGGCCACCTACGACATGCAGCCGGAGATGAGCGCCTACGGTGTGACGGAGAAACTGCTGGAGGCTCTGGACAGTGACCGCTTCGACGTGGTCATCCTGAACTTCGCCAACCCGGACATGGTGGGACATACCGGCATCCTGAAAGCGGCTGTGGCCGCCATGGAGGCCATCGACACCTGCGCCGGGAAAGTGGTGGATAAAGTCCTCTCCCTGGGCGGCACCGTCTGCGTCACCGCAGACCACGGCAACCTGGAGAAGATGCTCAACGAGGACGGCAGTCCCTGCACGGCCCATACCACCAATCCGGTGCCCTTCATGGTGATCAGCGGGGAGAAGCACAGCCTCCATCCCGGGCGGCTGTCGGACATCGCCCCCACCATGCTGGAGCTGCTGCACATGCCCCAGCCGGCGGCCATGACGGGGAAAAGCCTGCTGGACAGCTGAGAGGCGGCTGGCAGGACAGACGGAAGCCCAGCGGCCGGATGACGGATTCTCCGCAGAGAGATGACGGCGGCCGCGGCGGAGGAACTGAGAACAGATACTGACCGTGACAGGGGAGAGCCCTTCACGGAACACAGATAAAGAATCGAAAGAATATGAGGTGTATAGATTATGGCAATGATTACCGAAGTATACGCAAGAGAGATTCTGGATTCCCGTGGCAACCCCACGGTGGAAGTGGAAGTATGTCTGGAGGACGGCACTGTAGGCAGAGCCGCTGTACCCTCCGGCGCCTCCACCGGCGCCCACGAGGCCGTGGAGCTGCGTGACGGCGACAAGGCCCGTTACGGCGGCAAAGGCGTCAGCAAAGCCGTAGAGAATGTGAACGACATCATCGCCGATGCGCTGATCGGCCTGGAAGCCACCCGTCAGACCGAGATCGACGAGCTGCTGATCCGCCTGGACGACACGCCGAACAAGGCGAAACTGGGCGCCAACGCCATCCTGGGCGTATCCATGGCCGTGGCCAAAGCCGCAGCCGCTTACTGCGGACTGCCCCTGTACCAGTATCTGGGTGGCGTGAACGCTCATGAGATGCCCGTTCCCATGATGAACATCCTCAACGGCGGCGAACATGCCGACAACAACGTGGACATCCAGGAATTCATGATCATGCCCGTAGGCGCTGAATCCTTCCGCGAAGCCCTGCGCATCAACGTGCAGGTATACCATGCGCTGAAAGAGATCCTCAAGGAGAAAGGCCTGAACACCGGCCTGGGCGACGAGGGCGGTTTCGCTCCCAACCTGGAGAGCAACGCCGAGGCGCTGGATGTGATCATGGAAGCCATCAAGAAAGCCGGCTTCAAACCCGGCGAGGACATCGTGCTGGCCATGGACGTGGCCGCAAGCGAGTTCTACAAAGGCGGCAAATACCATATGCTGGCTGAAGGCGCGGCCAAGACCAGCACCCAGATGGTGAACTACCTGGCGGGCCTGGTGGAGAAGTATCCCATCATCTCCATCGAGGACGGTCTGGCAGAGGACGACTGGAAGGGATGGGCGGCTCTCACCAAGAAGCTGGGCGACAAAGTGCAGCTGGTGGGCGACGACCTGTTCGTGACCAATGTGGAGCGCCTGGAGGAAGGCATCGAGAAACACGTGGCCAACTCCATCCTCATCAAAGTGAACCAGATCGGTACCCTCACCGAGACCTTCCGTGCCATCGAGATGGCGAAACGGGCGGGCTACACCGCTATCGTATCCCATCGCAGCGGCGAGACCGAGGACACCACCATGGCCGATATCGCCGTGGCTGTCAATGCGGGCCAGATCAAATCCGGCGCGCCGGCCAGAACCGACCGCGTGGCCAAGTACAACCAGCTGCTCCGCATCGAGGAGGACCTGGGACTGAGCGCCACCTACGAAGGCATGAAAGTGTTCTACAACCTGAAGAAATAAATAACGGGGATACCTTTCCCGAACCTGTGGGCGGAGACTCACGGACGGCGGTGCGCAGTATTGCGTGCCGCCGTTTTTTGCTGTACAATGAGGAACGTGATGAAGTGGAAGAGAGAATCAAATAGGATTCTGTCCGGAAAACTTTGCGGAGATGACAGCGGGAAGACACATATGGCGGAACCGGGAAAGGGGTATATAATGGTAGAGAACCGGAAAAACGGAAGGTGGCAAGGTGGGCTGACGGCACTTCTATGCATGCTGACCATCTGTCTGACGGTCTGCCTGGCAGGCTGCGGCGGTGACAACGGGAAGCGGGACGGGGCCATACGGCGGGTGACGGACGCCACTGGCGCTACGGTGGAATATCCGGAGAGACCTGTCCGGGTGGCATCACTGTCCGCCAGTACCGACGAGATCCTGCTGGACCTGCTGCCGCCGGAGCGTATCGTGGCGGTGACCAGGCTGGCCGATGACCCGGGCATCTCCAATGTGGTGGAGAAAGCGGCGAAGATCCCCAACAAGATCCGGCAGGTCACCGCGGAGAACATGGTGGAGCTGAAGCCGGACCTGATGATCATGCCGGACTTCACCAAACCGGAGGTCATCCAGACCATGCGGGATATGGGGCTGGCGACCTACGTCTACCGGACCCAGAAGAACTATGCGGATGTGAGGGCGGAGATCATCACCATCGGCAGTCTTGTGGGGGAGCCGGAGAAAGCGGAACAGCTGGTGGCGGAGATGGACGCCAAACTGGAGCGGATCCGCCGGCAGGTGGGGGATGTCCCGCCGGAGAAGCGGCCCCGGGTCCTGTTCATGCGGGCCAACGGAGTCTACTACAATAAAGAGTCCTCGTTCCGGGATGTGTGCCATGCGGCCGGCGGCGTGGAGGCCACGGAGGTGCTGGACAGCCGGAATCTCCCTCCCGGCACTCTCTCCAAGGAGATGGTGGTGGAGCTGGACCCGGACGTTATTGTCCTGGGGGACTGGAACTATGACGGGAAGCACGATGTCAGGGACGAGATCCGCCAGATCAGGGAGGATCCGGCCTACCGGAATGTGAAAGCGGTGCGGAACAACCGGATCCATGTGATTCCCAGCACCCATCTGCTGGGGCTTTCCCATTACATGGCGGAAGGTTCCGTGGACCTGGCGGGAATTCTCTATCCGGACAGAGTGAGATAAGTGCTGATCCGTATGCCGTTTTTTGCCGGAGACGGAAAAATGTACATTATTTTCCTCATTTCTCAGGGAAGAAAATGGGAATAAACCGCTATTTCCCGGGGAATCATGAATTATATCCATTTCTCCCGGATTTTTCCCGATTATTCTTGTCAGTGTGAAGACTATGTGATAAAATACTATGGTATCATGAAACAAAAGGGAGGTAAGTTTATTGGTTACGACTGTCTTGATGGTCTTGGACCTTGTGGTTTGTATCGCCTTGATCGCAGCGGTTCTGTTACAGTCCGGCAGAGGTGGCGGCCTGTCCAGTTCCTTCGGCGGCGGTGACGGTGCCTTCTTCGGAAAAGGAAACGACGTTGATACGGTAATGTCCAAAGCTACCATTATTCTGGGTGGCGCGTTCGGTCTTATCACGTTGATCCTGGCAAAACTCAATGCCTGAGTGGTTAATAAAGGACGCGGTCCTTTAAATTATTAAATCTATATTTTTTTAAGAAAGGGGTTTCAAATCTTGAGTACCTATTTAATGTTCGCCATCGGCGCAGGTATTCTGGCGTTACTGGTTGGCGCTATTCTGAGCCATTCCATCGCAAACGCAGATCCTGGCGATGCAAAAATGCAGGAAATTTCCGGGCATATTCACGAGGGCGCTATGGCGTTCCTGAGCCGTGAGTACAAATACCTGGCAGTTTTCATCGTTGTTGTCGCAATCATCATTTCCATGTTCCTGTCCGTAGCTACGGCTGCCTGCTTCGTAGGCGGTGCCGTATTCTCCATTCTGGCAGGTTACTGCGGTATGAACGTTGCTACCAAAGCTAACGTACGTACCACCCGCGCTGCTGAGGACGGCATGCCGAAAGCGCTGCAGATCGCTTTCTCCGGCGGTTCCGTAATGGGCCTGGGGGTAGTTGGTCTGGGTCTGGTAGGCCTGGCTCTGTGCTACTCCTTCTTCACCGGTAACATCGACATCGTTACCGGTTTCGGCCTGGGCGCAAGCTCCATCGCACTGTTCGCACGTGTTGGCGGCGGTATCTACACCAAAGCTGCTGACGTGGGCGCTGACCTGGTTGGTAAAGTTGAGGCCGGCATCCCCGAGGATGACCCCCGTAACCCCGCTACCATCGCCGACAACGTAGGCGATAACGTAGGCGACGTTGCAGGCATGGGCGCCGACCTGTTCGAATCCTATGTTGGTGCTATCATCTCCGCTCTGACTCTGGGCGCTGTAGCATTCAGCGATGGTTCCGGCGTAGAGTACGCATTCATGCTGGCTCTGTGCGGTATCATCTCTTCCATCATCGGTATCCTGTTTGTACGTCACAGCAAATCCGAGAACCCGCAGGGCGCTCTGAACCAGGGCACCTACATCGCAGGTATCCTGACCATCGGTGCTGCTGCTTACCTGTCCAACAGCATCTTCGGCACCATGAACGCTTTCTGGGCCATCGCTGCAGGTCAGGTTGTAGGTCTGCTGATCGGTCAGATCACCGAGATCTACACTTCTGCCGACTACGCAAGTGTAAAACGTATCGCTGACCAGACTGAGACCGGTCACGCTACCACCATCATCGCAGGTCTGGCTGTGGGCATGTACTCCACCTTCCTGCCGATCATCTTCATCTGCGTAGGCGTATTCATCGCTTACTTCGTAATGGGTGGCGCCACCAACCCCGAAATGGGTATCTACGGCATCTCCCTGGCAGCAGTTGGTATGCTGGCTACCACCGGTATCACCGTTGCTGTTGACGCATATGGCCCGATCTCCGATAACGCAGGCGGCATCGCCGAGATGGCTGAACTGCCTCCTTCCGTACGTGAGATCACCGATACCCTGGACTCCGTTGGTAACACCACCGCAGCTATCGGTAAAGGCTTCGCTATCGGTTCCGCAGCTCTGACCGCGCTGGCTCTGTTCTCCGCATACGCTCATGTGGTAGACCTGCACGGCATCGACCTGCTGAAACCCGTAACCCTGATCGGTCTGTTCATCGGCGCAACCCTGCCGTTCGTATTCGGCGCTATGACTATGGAATCCGTAGGCGCAGCTGCTAACGAGATGGTACAGGAAGTCCGTCGTCAGTTCCGCGAGATCCCCGGTCTGCTGGAAGGCACCGCTCGTGGCGACTACCGTCGTTGTGTTGACATCTCCACCGCTGCAGCCCTGCACAAAATGGTTGCCCCCGGCGTGCTGGCTATCGCCTTCCCGCTGCTGGTTGGTTTCCTGCTGGGACCTGAAGCTCTGGGCGGTCTGATCGGCGGCGCTCTGTCCGCAGGCGTTCTGCTGGCTATCATGATGGCTAACGCAGGCGGCGCTTGGGACAATGCCAAGAAATACATCGAATCCGGCGTACATGGCGGCAAAGGCAGCGATTCTCATAAAGCTGCTGTAACCGGCGATACCGTAGGCGATCCGTTCAAAGATACTTCCGGACCGGCTATGAACATCCTCATCAAACTGATGACCATCGTATCCCTGGTGTTCGCACCTGTTATTGCCCAGTATGGTGGAATGCTCACCAGCATGTTCGGCAAATAATCACAGATTACTCGAAATCCCACAACTCCGGTTGTGGGATTTTTTTGTGCATTTGTGCTATAATTATAATGTATAACTGTTTGTATTTTTGTATCTATTATATTGCCGGAGGAGGCAGTCATGACAGATCGGGAGACGCAGGAGAAGATAAGCGGAACCCCGCCCGGGATACGTCCCGGAGCAGGGGAGTTCTATCTGGAGGGAAGCACGGAGAAGGGGATTGTGCTGGTGCACGGTTTCACCGGCGCCCCGCCGGAGATGCTCATGCTGGGGGAGTTCCTCAACCGGGAGGGCGGCTACACCGTCCTGGGTGTACGGCTTCCGGGCCACGGCACCACGCTGGAGGACCTGGAGGAGCGGACCTGGCCGGAGTGGTATGACGCGGTGGCGGATGGAGTCCGCAGGCTGCGGGAGCGGTGCCGGCATGTTTCCATCGCGGGACTGTCCCTGGGGGCGCTGCTGGCCATCAAGGCGGTCACGGAGTTCCCCCTGGAGAAGCTGATTCTCCTCTCCACGCCGGTGTATCTCCAGGACAGGCGAGCACCGCTGGTGCGTATCCTCCGCTTCTTTATCCGGAAGATACGGAAGGGCAAGGCTGTCTACGACGTACCGGAGAAGTACCTGAAAGGCTACGACCGGATGCCCACGAAACCCATCCCTTCGGTGATGGAGCTCATGGGGCTCTGCAAGAAGTATTATCTGGCGGAGGTGAAGGTGCCGGTGCTCATCGTGCAGTCTCTCAGCGAGCACACGGTGAAACCCCGGGGCGCCATCTATCTCCAGGGACATCTTCCCCTGGTACCGCCGGCGGAGAAGGAGATCCTCTGGCTGCATGAGTCAGGGCATATCGTGACCCTGAGCAAGGAGAAGGACCGGGTGTTCAGGCACTGCCTGGACTTCCTGGAGAAAAAGTTCCCGGCGGAGGGATGACCCTGTGATGCCGGCAGGCTGATAATGGCCGGCAGAATCACAATATATGATGGAATTATAATGAAAACGGTGACAGCACGGGCCGCAGGAGCGGTACGTGATTGATAGAAGTGACAGAGAGGCGGCCACGGCCGGACGGAAAAGTCCGGAGCGGAGACGGCGCAGGGCGCCGGACAGAGCAGGCCGCAGGTAAGAGACAGAGAAAGAGAGATTGGAAGAAGAAGTGATGAACAAGATGAAAGAGAACGGAATGGAGAAAGAACTGGAACAGGAGACAGGAAAGACGGCTCCCGGCATGGGCGGCCGCTATCCGCTGAACGAGACGGAGCAGGCGCTGCTGAAGGCCACGGAGGAGGAGCTGGGCCATCCCCTGGAGGAGATGGCGAAGAACCCGGGCTATAACTGGTGTTTCGCCTGCGGGGAGGACAATCCCATCGGCCTGCACCTGCATTTCTTCCGGCTGGAGGACGGCTGCCTGGCCTTCTTCACCCCGGGGAAAGAGCATCAGAGCTATAACGGCCGCATGCATGGCGGCCTGATCACCGTGCTGCTGGACGAGGTCATGGGCAACTACCTGTTCATGACGGAAGGCAAGCCGGCCTATACCGCCCGCATCGACCTGCGGTTCCGTAACCCGGTGGAGATCGGCAGCACCATCCGCTGCATCGGCCGGATCGCCAGCCGGCGCGGCAGACTGGTGATGATGGAAGGCAAGATACTCAACCCGGACGGAACGGTGGCGGCGGAAGCGAACGCCCGTATGATGATAGGAGAATGACATGGCTACAGAGACATTGAAAGACAGGATTCTGGAATTCATGCGGCGCGAATCTTATGCGCCCATGACGGCGGAGGACCTGCTGGAGCAGCTTCTCCCCGATGGCGGCAAGGTGAGCGATTTCTGGCAGGAGCTGCTGGAGCTGGAGGAGCAGGGGTATATCATCAAGACCCGCTTCGAGACCTTCGGCCTGCCGGAGAAGATGGGCCTGGTGGCCGGGCGTTTCCAGCTCAGCGCCAAAGGCTTCGGCTTCGTCATCCCCGACAACAAGGGGGAGCGGCCGGACGTGTTCATCCCGCCGAAGAACCTCCATGGCGCCATGAACAACGACCGTGTCATGGCCCGTGTGGAGAGCAACGTGCCGGGCAAGCGCCCGGAAGGCGACATCATCCGCATCATCACCCACGCCAACAAGCGGGTGGTGGGCGTATTCAAGCAGTCTCCGGACTTCGGCTTCGTCACTCCTGACGACAAGCGGATCGGCGGGGACATCTATGTGCTGCGGAAAGATTTCGGCGGCGCATCCAGCAACCAGAAAGTGGTGGTGGAGATCACCGAGTGGCCCACAGACCGCCGCAACGCGGAAGGCCGCATCGTGGAGGTGCTGGGCAACCTGGGTGACCCGGGCCTGGAGATCCTCTCCATCATCAAGCAGTACGACCTGCCCCTGGACTTCCCCAGGAATGTGAAGCAGGCGGCCTACCGGGTGCCCAAGACCATCGCGCCCAAGGACCTGAAAGGCCGTGAGGACCGCCGTGACCTGCCCATCATCACCATCGACGGTGACGACGCCAAGGACCTGGACGACGCGGTCTATGTGAAGAGCCTGGGCCGCGGCCGGTTCAAGCTGGGCGTCTATATCGCCGACGTGAGCCACTACGTGAAGGAAGGCAGTGTCCTGGACAAGGAGGCCGCCGAGCGCGCCACCAGCGTCTACCTGGTGGACCGTGTGCTGCCCATGCTGCCCACCCGTCTCAGCAACGGCATCTGCAGCCTGAACGAGGGGGAGGACCGCCTTGTCATGGCCTGCGAGATGGAGATCGGCCGCAAAGGCACCATCGACGACTACGAGATTTTCCCGGCTGTGATCCGTTCCAGCCACCGGATGAGCTACAACATCGTCCGGGGCATCCTGGACGGCAGCCGTCCGGACTACGAGGAGGCGTACGCCGACGTGGTCCCCATGATCCACGAGATGAAGAAGCTCTGCGAGGTGCTGCAGCAGAAACGGCTGCAGCGGGGCTCCCTGGAGTTCGACCTGCCGGAGCAGAAAGTGATCCTGGACGAGAACGGCAAGCCCATCGACATCGTGCAGCGGGTCCACGGCATCTCCGAATCCATCATCGAGGAGTTCATGCTGGCCGCCAACGAGACGGTGGCCCGCCATCTGTTCTTCAAGCACTGGCCCTGCGTGTACCGTGTCCATGACATCCCCGCAGGGGACAAGATGGAGAACCTGGCACGGCTGCTGCAGAGCTTCAGCATCCGGCTGAAGGCCGGTGAGGACATGAAGCCGAAACAGGTGCAGGAGGCCATGGAGGCCATCAAGGGCCGTCCCGAGGAGCGCTTGGTGAACACCGTGGCCCTGCGCTGCATGCGTCAGGCTGTGTACCAGACCGAAAACATCGGACACTTCGGCCTGGCCGCCGAGTACTACTGCCACTTCACCTCGCCGATCCGGCGTTATCCGGACCTGCTGGTCCACCGGCTGCTCCATACCTGGTATGACCATCCGGAGATCACCGACGAGAAGAAGGAGCTGCTGGAAGGCAAGCTGGACAAGCTGGCGGAGCACGCCTCCATCAAGGAGCGCGAGGCCGCCGACGCGGAACGGGACACCGTGGACCTGAAGATGGCCGAGTACATGCTGGACCATGTGGGAGAGGAGTTCGAAGGGACCATCTCCGGCGTCACCGCCTTCGGCATCTTCGTGGAGCTGCCCAACGGCGTGGAGGGACTGGTGCATATCTCCAGCCTCACCGACGACTACTACGACTTCTACGAGGAGCAGTACTGCCTCATCGGCAAGCATTCCGGCAAATCCTACCGTCTGGGGGACAAAGTGGATGTGGAAGTGCTCCAGGTGAACCTGGAGGAACGGAGCATCGACTTCATCATGGCCGGCGAGAACGACGCCATGCGCGAGCATATCCGCTCCCAGCTGCTCCGGGGCAGAGCGCCCTCCAACAGAGGCGGTTCCCGGAAGGGCGGCCGTGACAGCAAGAACGGCAAGTCCGGCGGAGATAAAGGCGGAAGCCGCTCCTCCGGCGGCAGCAGCAAAGGCGGAGCCAAGGACAGCGGCGAGGCCCGTCCCAACCGGAAGACGAGACGGAGCCGCAGCAAGAAGAAACGGGGCGGCGCCAAAACCTCCGGCGGTCAGACGGGCGGCCAGAACACCGCCGCCAAGAAGAGCGAGCCCGCCAGCAAAGGCGGCGCGTCGAAGAAATCCGGCACGTCACGGCGCTCCTCCCGGAAACGCACCGGGGGAACGGCGGCCAATGACGCCAAGGCCGGCACCGCCACGAAGAAATTCGTGAAGAGCCGCAGCCGGAGACGGAAGAAGAAATAAGAGACGGAAGGACCGGGAGACCGGTCCTCTGTCCGGAATATGAAGAAGGGCTTCCCCGCCATGGTGGCGGGGGAGCCCTTGAACCCCGTGGCCACGGGAAGGCGCGGCGGATCCGCCCGGCATGGCGGCGGCGCACAACCTTCCGGACCGGCGGGATGACCTGTCCTTTCAGGCGGACAGGATGGCCGTCTCCGAGGAGGGGACACAGCCTCCCGGAAACGGGAGAGAATCGACCGGAACAGTGTTTCCGGGACAAAGGAGAAAACAACTATGAAAGAATCCGGTGTGAAGATTATCACCGAAAACAGAAAAGCCCGTCACGACTTCACCATCATCGAGGTGTTCGAGGCAGGGATCGAGCTGAAGGG